>CAZEWB010000103.1:0-9206 GCA_964515655.1 uncultured Bacteroidales bacterium | reverse complement strand
GTGTTGGGTGTGTTTGGTGGTTTTTTGGCGTGTGTTGGGTGTGTTTGGTTTTGGGTTTATTTGTTTAAGTGTTTTACAATTTTATCCACGCTGGCAGTAAACTCACACCAGGTGATGTGAAGTTCCTGCAGAAAAGTCCTGCCATTCTCAGTAAGTTCGTAATACTTACGTGGCGGTCCCATTGTTGACTCTTCCCACTTGTAAGAAAGCAGACCGTCATTCTTCATTCTTGTTAGCAAAGGATATATCGTCCCTTCGACAACAACAAGGCTCGATTCGCGCAAACGCGCAATTATATCGCTGGTATATGCCGCGCCCGAAGACAATACGGCAAGAGTACAATATTCAAGTACTCCCTTCTTTATCTGCGCTTTTGAATTTTCGACATCCATATCAGAATTGTTTTATGCAAAGTTATATATTAATTATGATACTATGCTATACATAGTACTGTTTTTTTCATAATATTTATTAACAATTGCATATGTCGTTGATATACTTACTCTTTCGCAAATAATATAAAGTGTATTTTTAAGATTTCAAACCCTTTTTTGACATTTTTTTAAAAAAAATGAAAAGGCATCAAGTGTCAAAAACATGCTTTTTTGACTTTTTTCAATCATAATACCAAAGTGAATTACATTTTAGCCCAAAACCCCCTTCCCGTCATTCCGGACCTGTTCCGGAATCTCCTCATGCTCTTTACAAATACCAATGGGTGCAGGGCAGTAGAGAGATCCTGAAACAAGTTCAGGATGACGGGTTGTGTGGAGGGGGCATTAATCATTCCTTGTATGAAAGTTAAAGCCTGCTTTCATAATGGTACTCATGATAACAGCGCTCTTTGGACTATGTAATATTTCACATTGGTATAATTTTTTTGCCCGAAACCAAACTAAGTTCTTGCTAAAGCTCCTCTAGTCTGTATTATTCACATTAAGGACTAAAGTCCTGGTTATAGATGGATTATGTATTACCCCGACCTTAAGGTCGGGGTAATACATAACATTGCCCTATAGGGCTTTAGCCCTTAATATTGATTTAATGAATTAAGCAGGATAGAAAAATCAACTAATATTATCCCTTATTTTTTATACTTTTGTTGCATTAACAGATTCAGGTATGAAATTCACAGCAGAAATAAATGTAATGCCGCAGAAGGCGCTTCTTGACCCACAAGGCAAAGCGGTTTGTCAGATACTTCAGAAAAACGGACATAAAGGTGTATCATCGGTACGTATAGGAAAACATATACAGATAGAAATTGAATCAGATTCTGAAGAAAAAGCCCGCAAAACAATAGAAGAGATCTGCAGTAAAGTGCTGATAAATCCAATTATGGAGAATTACACTTTCAAGATAAAAAAGGCGGAATAGCCCTGTTAATCAATTCCATTTCCAAATTTCTTAAATGCCCAAATTCCTGAAGCTTTTATTGTGTGGGGAGTTGGGAGCACGAAGTTAGTAGGCTTCGCGCTTCCAACTTCGTGCTTCCCACACCTATTGTTTTTAAAGCTATCACCGGCCAAGTATCTTCACTTCTTTTTCAATAAAGACCTCCCCGTCAATTATCATTTTTATATCATAAACCGGATCAGTGTACTGGTTGGCATCAAATTCAAAACTGACTTTTTTAGGACCTGCGGGATGTCTGGGATTATTATATAATTCGCGTACTATTATTCCCTGTTTGTTGAACATCCCCACGGTCGCTTTACATTCCTGCGGCCAGTCGATCTCGAAACTGCCTTTTATAACATGCTTCGTTGGCGGCGTATAATAGTTCCTCTGGTAATCATCGGCTTTTGGTCTTTCGGGAACCGGCACATTAAGCAGTGAAGCAGTAAACTTAACAATATCTTCCCATCCGTCCTCGTCGTATCCGTTAAGATCATTAATATCCCTGCTGCCACGTATTACCCACACCGCCTGCTGTGCACACTGATTGAAATATTTTTTCTGTTCGATGAACAAGGTCATTTTCTTAAGGTCTCCGCCGGTAACCGACCCGGCTTTATATGTTACCTTATCTGCCGGCGCACTGTTATGTTCTTTAATGCACATACCGTATATTTCGAGTGTCTTTGACTGTCCCGGCTTCAGTTCGGTTATCAACTGCTGGGTTACAACAATATCCTGAAAACTTGTATCAATGGCGTTAAAGATAAGTCCGTTATCAATTCTGATAGTAACTCCTGACTTCAGGTTTTTAATCTTTATCTTTATTGGTTTGAAGTAATGTGTGCTGGCGGAGTTGCCGGTAATTACACATTCTACCTGTTTGCTTTTTATTGCTTCGGCCAGTGTAATCTCTGCTGCTGATACTTTAATTCCGAACAACAGACATAGTATTATAATAATGTATTTCATAACCTGCTTTTTTTATTGAACGGACAGACAAGATACGAAATTGTATAAGAATCCTGAAATCAAAACAAAAATTCACATAGGAAAATCAGGAAGTACTAATCCTCTGTTTTTACCAGTCTTTGGATCATTACCTGGTTTCCGCCAATAAATAATCTGCAAAGTAAAAGTTGAGGGCTCCATTTTTCTGCAGGAATAATAACTCTGTTTACGCTCTTATTTAATTTTTCTTCAAACAGCAATCTGCCTGTAATGTCAGTTACCGAAACCATTGCATCGGCACATAGTAAGTTGCATTCCAGAATAAAATCTCCGTCTGAAGGGTTGGGATAAATACGGAACATTGTCACTTCATTATTTATTGTTCCTGTTATTAATACTATTTCTGAAATTGAGGAACAACCATATTGATCTGTGTACACAACATAGTATTGTCCGTCTCCGATAATCGGGCACTCATTATTAACCGTAACAGATAATGGCTGATTATTGAAATACCACTGGTTGCCATTAGGATACGAGGATTTAAGCGTGTCAGTATTTATAGTGATTATCGGTGGTGATGGAATTGTATGAACATTAATTACTATTGTATCTGAAACAGCCGGATTTACAGTTGCACACAAAACGTCCGCCTGCAAAATGAAATAAACATAAGCCCCTGAATCCGGAACCAGAATATCGAAACTTAAAGTGTTTCCGGCAAGACTATCATTTAAGTACCATGAGTAAACCGGGTTTACACCTTCGTTATCCGGAACAGCAGTTAATGTAACGGGAATGCCATCACATACATTTTCTCCCGGTTGAATATTGATACTGACGTCAGGTGTAACAACAGGTGCAGGAACAACTGTAAGTTCACGTGGCACTCCGTTTCCGCATATATTCGAAGGTGTAACTGTAAGAATTCCGCTACTACTTCCCATAATAAATTCAATAGTATCAGAATTGTTTCCACCTGTTACAACCCAGTCAGCAGGATATGACCAGCTATAACTGACATCCGGTATTCCGGATATTATATAAGTCTGACCTGAACCGGCGCATGGCAAACTGTCTCCGTTTATACTTCCGGGTTGGTCGGGAATGGTTATTGTGGAAACAAAAACAGAATCAGAAATACCAACACCGCAATTATTGGTTGGCGTTACCAATACGTAGCCGTTGCCCGTTGCAGTTATCGCCGAAACAGAATCTGATTGGCCGCCTCCGGTTTGTGTCCAGCCAAAGGGAAACTGCCATGTATATATTACTCCTGTTTCTCCAATCACACTATAGTTTTGGCTTATTCCTGCACATGTCATCGTATCTCCATTTATACTTCCAGGATAATCTGGGGCGGTTATAGTTGAAATAAAAATAGAATCGGAAACACCCACACCGCAATTATTGGATGGTGTGACCAATACGTAGCCGTTACCAGTTGCAGTTATAGCCGAAACGGAATCTGATTGGCCGCCTCCGGTTTGAGTCCATCCGGAGGGAAATTGCCAGGTATATGTAACACCAATTTCACCATCTACACTATAGTTTTGGCTTACACCGGCACATACCAATGTATCTCCAATTATAGTATTATTCTGAAAAATGCTTGACACAGATACAACAGAAATTGTCTGAGACAATCCGTTTCCACAAATGTTTGATGGAGTTACCATTACTACTCCGCTACTACTTCCCACAATAAATTCAATTGTATCTGAATTGTTTCCACCTGTTACAACCCAGTCGGCAGGATATGACCAATTATAACTGACATCCGGTATTCCGGGGATAAAATATGTCTGACTTGAACCAGCACAGGGTAAAGTGTCTCCGGTAATACTTCCGGTTTGGTCCGGAACGGTTATAGTTGAAATAAATATTGAATCAGAAACACCAGTACCGCAATTATTGGTTGGCGTTACCAATACGTAGCCGTTGCCCGTTGCCGTTATCGCCGAAACGGAATCAGATTGGCCGCCTCCTGTTTGAGACCAACCTAAAGGAAACTGCCACGAATAAAATACTCCCGGTTCACCTGCCACATAATAGTTTTGTATGTTTCCAACGCAGGTAAGAGTATCTCCGGCAATTGATATGATCTGCGGAATACTTAATACAGGAACAACAGGTATTGTTTGTGGTAAACCATTCCCGCATACATTTGATGGGATTACAGTAATGGTGTCCGGTAATGCGCCTGTTGTAACTGTTATTTCGTTTGTTGTACCTCCTCCGGTTTGAATCCAGTCTGCAGGGATTTCCCAGTTATATGTAACCCCGGTTTCGTTTACAACAGAATAGATCTGGCTTGTATTGTAGCAGGGATAAAATTCTGAAGCATTAAATACAGGTTGTGCGGGAGTGTTAAAAGTTGTAATTGCAAGTGTTTCCGATGGGCCGTTTCCACATCCATTTGATGGTGTAACAGTAATATTACCGCTGTTAAGGCCAACTGTAAATGTTACTGAATCGGTTGTTGTGCCTCCTGTTTGAGTCCAGCCTGATGGAAAAGTCCAGTTGTAATTTATTCCGCCTACTTCGATTACCCAATAAATCTGGCTGGTTCCGTAACAAGGCGAAATACTTCCTGTAATAACTCCGGGAGATAATGGTAAAAGGTTTGGTGTAACTGCAATGTCCCTTGCTGTGCCTGTTCCGCATGTATTAGATGGTGTAACAGAAATATTTCCTGAATTACTACCAACAGTTACTGTAACTGAATTAGTGTTTTGCCCGCTTACGATTGTCCATCCGGAAGGAACAGACCATGTATATGTCACTCCGCTTACATTTGTTACGCTATATGTCTGAGTTGTGTTTTGGCAAGGAGAAGTTGAACCGGTTATATTTGATGGTTGTATCGGGACAGTAATAGGAGATACATTTTTCGACGAATGGGTTCCTTCACAAGAAATCATGTATTGTCCACACATAGGCGTAACTTCAATTAACCCATTTGTTAATCCAACAGTAACAGTTACACTAGATAAACCATCCCCTCCTACGATAGTCCATCCTGAAGGAAAACTCCAGTTATAATTACAATATAAACCATCACACCCGGGATATGGGTATGAAAGTGTATATGTTTGAATTGTGCCAACGCAAGGATTAGTTGCACCTGAAATTGTGCCTTGCAACAAGCAACCGGAATCGACATAAACTGACTTACACTTTGTTGCCCCATAACCACATGTGTCATATGGCGTTACGCATACCTCGCCCCAGCCAGCAGCATAACAAAAGTATGCTGAAATACTATTGTCCATATCAAAGTTTGAATAAATCCCACATAGAGGATCATATACAGTCCATATATATTGTGTTCCGGGCGTGTATATTACAGATAAAGGTAGTGGCCAATCAAAACATGTCCACGAACCAGAAGATATGTTCGATACTGTTGGAAGAGTACAGCAATTACCTCTGCAAGCAGTTATTTTATCTATACAAATACCATTGCCAATTTGATTTGATTTTTTTCCTTCAAATGCGATATAATAATCGCTCCCCGGATTAGGTAATTCATAAATATAATGCTTCCAGTTATTACATGCACCAACTGTTGCTATTAATACCCAGGGCGCATTATAAGACGTTTTGTAATAGATTTTTAATTGTTCAGTTTGATTATAAGCCCAGAAGGTTAGTGTTGCAGTTCCAGAAGTTGTTGAAAAGTCTATAGGTGGTAACACTAATTTCGTAGTGTTTCCATTATTCAAACTGGAATTGCTCCCGAAAAAAGCACAAAAATTCCCTTCAAAAGCATGATATGGATTACGGTTAGGACTATATAAACCTGGACAATATGGGTTCCCATCGTGAAATATCCAGTTTAATGTACCTGTAACATTTTCCTGAGTCCAGCAATCCGGGATATTTCCTCCATTCTCAAAATCCTCTTCTAAATATGTAGGAGGGGTAATACAATATGTTTTCGCACTGTCAACCACTCCCGCCGAATAAATATTCCCTGCAGAAAAAGACCATATCTTATAGTAATATGTTTTATCTGGCAATAAGCCGGTATGGTTAAAGCTAACGCCATTACCTTTATATATAAATGTGCCGCCACCGGTGAGAATTTCAGAAATTAAATATGGCGTTCCATCAGCAGGAATACCGAAACTGTTTAATGTGTCAAATGCAATTATTACAGAGTCGCTGCTAAGGTTAAGCGCCCATGTTAAATTGATTTCAGTAACAGATACCGGAGTTGCTGTATAATTTGCGGGATCGTCAACGGAAAAAACGGAATAGTGAGAAAATATAAAACAGGTTATTAGAAAATATATTTTGACGATATTCACGATTTCATACTTTAATAAATTATTATACGGAATTACTATACGCAGGGTTTCAATTGAATATTATACCGGCGCAAACAACTATTTCACTCAAATACTTAAACAGAGTTATCATTCAAATGGTGTAAATACTATTAGTTGCTTATTACAGCGAACCGTATCATATAAGGCGCTGCAATGGTTCTGTCCCTACAGGACAGTTCGCTTATCTTGTTGTTTTTTTTATAAATATTAGATCCCTACGGGATCGGGGATATGAAAAAGCATACAGGGCATTGAAAAATCTCTGTAATCTTTCAGATTTACAACAAGATGTAACCGGAATATTTGAAAATTCTCAGTATTTTTTTCAGAGTCTACCATGTGATACATCCGGGATATTTGGAAAATCTCAGTACTTATTTCAGTGTCTGCCCTGTGATGTATACGGAATAGTTGTTTACACTCATTGTCCCGTCAGGGGCAAAATATTTATAAAAACAAAAAAAGTAATACATTTGTCCTGTAGGGACAAAACAAAGTAAATATGGCAAATACATATACACAAGTATACATTCAGACAGTTTTCGCTGTTCAGAACAGGTTGAGTCTGCTAAAAAAGGAATGGCGTGATGATTTGTTTAAATATATAACGGGTATTGTAACGAATCAGGGACATAAACTGATCATCATAAACGGAGTGGCCAATCATGTACACATGTTTGTAGGAATGAAGCCTGTTCAATCATTATCTGACCTGATGCAGGATGTAAAAGGTGATTCCTCAAAGTGGATTAACAGAAACCGCCTGGTAAAAGGCAAATTCGAGTGGCAGGCGGGATATGGCGCTTTTTCCTACTCTCTTTCTCAGATAGACCAAGTTTGCAAGTATATTGCCAATCAGGAAGAACATCACAGAAAGAAAACTTTTACAGAAGAATATAAAGAATTACTCAATGAGTTCAAAATTGACTTTGACGATAAGTACATCTTTAAGGATATTGTTTAGTCAGGGTTCTGTCCCTACAGGACAGTCCGCTTATCTTGTTGTTTTTTTATAAATATTTGATCCCTACGGGATCGGGGAAGCAGGATTTAGTAATAATACCAAATTGAATTACATATTAGTCCAAATCAGAATGAGAAAAATACCATTTTTGTGTCAGAAGCATCAATACAAAATTATCAAATCCCAAATAAATTCCAATTTCAGAAATTCGAAATTCAAAACAGGGTTTTGGATTTGGCGATTGTTATTTTGGATTTGTTTGAAAATTGGTTCTTAGAATTTGAAATTTATTTGATGCTTGTTTGTTGTTTATTGGAATTTAACACATTGTACTATTTTGAAGTGGGATTTGGAATAACAAACCTATAGTAGTCTGGAATAATTTTTTTTGCTTTTATCTTTTTTTTATTTTACAAATATCCCGTACACAGCCGAGCCGCTTCCGGTCATGGAAGAATAGGCGGCACCTTCGCGGTAGAATTTTGTCTTGATCCTTTCCAGTTGCTGGAAATCTCCGGCAAGGGCTTTTTCGAAGTCATTCACGATCTTTCCTTTCCATGAACTTACGGGTAACTGTATCAGTTCCTCAAGCGAGGCCTTGGGAGCTGCGGGTATAACTTTTGAATAGGCATGAGCAGTTGGTATATCAAAGCCGGGAAAAGCAAGGCGGATGTCATAGTTGCTAAGATCCAGGGAAAGTGGTGTCAGGATTTCGCCCCTGCCCTTTGCAAGCATCGGTTTGTTGTAGATAAAGAAGGGGCAGTCGCTTCCGAGCTGAAGGGCAAGTTCAAGCAACTGTTCTCTTACGAGTTTTTTTTCAAACAGTTGGTTTAAAGCTGTCAGTGTAAAAGAAGCATCGGATGAACCGCCGCCCAGTCCTGTGCCGTGGGGTATTTGTTTATTCAGGTGAAGATTTACTGCAGGTATCCCACAGTATTGGCGCATAAGATTTACAGCTTTGTAACAGAGGTTTTTTTCAACCGGGCAACCGGTATCTGTGCCGGTAAAAGTATATACGTCCTTCTTTCCTTCGGCAGGATTTATTTCAAGTATATCGGATAATTCTACCGGATATAAAACACTTTCGATATTATGGAATCCGTCAGGGCGCTTTTCGATTATGTTAAGGCCGATGTTAATTTTTGCGTTGGGGTAAACTATCATGTCTTTTTGTTCTCTTTTTTTTCAAATTACTCACTAAACTTATATGGTTATCATATAATAGCCAATATAGTTCTTTTTTCTGACACCTCAAAATAAAAAGAGAAATTACGTTCTAAAATTAACTCATATTAAGTAATTTCTCTTTTTATTTGGTCATGGTTAAAGGTCTTGCATGTTAATGTTTACCATAGACCACGACTTAAAACCAGACCCGCTGCCATGACATTGTACCAGAACCACCGACCTCTTTTATTAATGTCTGTCCTTAAAGTCAGAGTTTGGATCATAATGTTCGAGTTCGAGGCTTTCGCAGTTTTGAAAATCAAGGAGTTTACTATTGTAAATGACTGTTTTCAAAACAAGAGCAACGAAGAAATCGGACATTATGGACA
>CAZEWB010000102.1:4287-9340 GCA_964515655.1 uncultured Bacteroidales bacterium | reverse complement strand
TGTGTTGGGTGTGTTTGGTCAGGGTATAGATAAAATATATTATCAGTGTCTTTCAGAATCGAAACCAGAACCGGATTACTCTAATTCTGATGATTTTCAGGTTGATTTAAGAATTTCTGCAATTGTTGAAGATAAAGCTTTTGCTCTTTTTATAAAGCATATTCAGGTCAACCGCCAGGATGATGATAAGTTAAGTGTTCATGATGTAATTACACTTAATAATATTCGTAAAAATGAGTTTAGAAAAGATTTGAACGACAACTCAGTAAAAAAATTATTAAAAGAAGGTTTAATTGAAAAAATCGGTAAAACAAGTTCACAAAGATTTATTCTATCTAAGGACTATTATTCTTTTATTGATAAGCGTGCTGATTACTCTTCATCAAAGCCGATGAATGATCCTCAGATTAATTTTATTATTTTAAATCATTTACAATCCTTTGGTAAGGCAAAAATGCAGGACTTTGTACAATTATTGGGGAAATTATTAAGTCGCGACCAAATTAGGTATAAAGTTAATCTTCTTGCTAAACAAGGAATACTTGATCGCATCGGAAAAGGAAAAGCAACTGAGTATGTACCTGGTAAACAAATGGAGGAAGGTCTAAAAATTGTTATGAGAGCAATGGAATTAGGTTTTGAAGAAATGCAGAAACGAGGTGAACTGCCTCCCGGCGAATTCCCCATAAATAGTATTAAATAAATTAATTTAAAATGGTTGCATATTTCATAGTGCTTAATAGTCAATGATATACACAGCGAATAAATTACCCAAAAATATGGGGAAATCCCCCAAAACATCAAAATTTTCCCATTATGGAAACACCATCATTCATTGAAGACCACATTTCCCAGATTCCGGCGTTGCAGCTGTTAATGAAGCTGGGATATATCTATCTCACACCAGATCAGGCATTGGATGCCCGAAATGGCCGTAGCAGTAATGTTTTGCTCGAAGGCATACTTAAACAACAACTTCAGAAGATCAATAGCATTACATACAAGGAAAGAGAATATGAATTCTCCGAAGCCAATATTAATACTGCTATTCTCGCTTTACGTGACCTTCCTTTACAGGATGGTTTTCTTGCCGCCAACCAGGCATTTTACGATCTCATTACTTTAGGTAAAAGTATTGAACAGAACATTTTTGGTGATAAGAAAAGTTTTTCGTTTAAATATATTGATTGGAAAAATCCATACAATAATGTTTTCCATATTACAGAGGAATACAGTGTGATGCGTAGTGGCCGAAGCGATCATTACAGGCCCGATGTAGTATTGTTTGTAAATGGGATCCCAATGGTTGTAATAGAATGTAAAAGCCCTGTCATTAAGGAACCAGTTGATAAATCCATTGAACAACATTTGCGGAATCAGCAGGATGATGGTATTCGTTCATTGTATCTGTATTCAAACATCCTTATTGGTCTTGCTGTCCATGATGTAAAATTTGCAACAACAGCAACAGAAAAAGAATTCTGGAACATATGGAAAGAAGTCTTTTACAAAAAGGAAAATGAAAAAAATTACAATGATACCATTAGTGAGATAAAGAATAAACCTTTACTATCCGATGAAAAAGCAGTATTGTTTAAAGAAAGATATAGAAATGTCCTGAAACACTTTGATGAGAAAGATAAGAATGAACAAATACCTACTGAACAGGATAAACTGATTTACAGTTTGTGTAGACCGGAAAGGCTTCTTGAAATGATCTATAACTTTATTCTTTTTGATGATGGAGTAAAAAAGATTGCACGCTATCAACAGTACTTTTCAGTGAAGCAAACCATAGCTAAAATAGCAAAGGTTGACATTAACAACAAACGAACCGGAGGTGTAATATGGCATACTCAGGGTAGCGGAAAGTCTCTCACTATGGTTATGCTTGCACAGCAGATCGCAATGCATCCTGATATAAAGAATCCTAAGATTCTGCTTGTAACTGACAGGATAGAACTTGATGACCAGATCACGGACACTTTCAAAAAATGTGGCAGGGAAGTGGTAAACGCCAAAACAGGAAAACAACTGGCAGAACTAATCGAAAACAATTCATCGGAGATAATTACAACTGTAATAAACAAATTTGAGGCAGCAGTTAATCAATTAAAGAATAACATTAACTCAAATAACACGTTTATCCTCGTTGATGAGGGTCATAGAAGTCAGTATGGTTCATTCAACATTAATATGCTCAAAGTCCTTCCTGATGCATGTTTTATTGCATTTACAGGTACTCCGTTAATGCGGAAGGAAAAGAACACCGCAGCAAAATTCGGGGGTATAATTGATGAATATTCTATTGTAAAGGCAGTAGCAGATAAAGCCGTTGTACCATTACTTTATGAAGGCCGGCATAATCTTATTGAAGTAAATGAAAAGCCGCTTGATAGTTTTTTTGATAAAGTTGCAGAACCTCTTACTCCATATGGCAAAGCAGCACTGAAAAGAAAGTTCAGTACAAAAAGTCAGCTCAATAAAGCCGATCAGATTATTTATGCCCGTGCATGGGATATAACTGAACATTATATTACAAATTTTCAGGATACTGGTTTTAAAGGGCAGCTTGTAGCGCCATCAAAGTTGATCGCAATAAAATATAAAAACTACTTCGATGAAATAGGGAAAGTGGTTTCAGAGGTCTTAATATCTCCTATAGATACCAGAGAGGGTGAGGAAGATGCTTTTGAAAAAATTGATGATAAGGTAAAACAGTTCTGGAAAGCAATGCTTGATAAGTATGGTAATTCGGAAAAATATGAGAAATCATTAATAAGCGCATTTAAAAAACACGATTACCCGGAAATAATAATTGTCGTAGATAAATTACTTACAGGTTTTGATGCTCCGGTAAATGTAGTCATGTATCTCACCAGACAGTTAAAAGAACATACCTTATTACAGGCTATCGCCCGTGTTAACAGATTGCATCCCGGTAAAGACTATGGTTATATTATTGATTACTATGGCAACCTTGAAAACCTTGACGCAGCATTAAACACATATTCTGGTTTATCTGAATTTGAAGATGAAGATCTGAGCGGTACCCTGACAAATATTAATAAAGAAATTGAAAAACTTCCTCAGGCGCATTCTGATGTTTGGGATATTTTCAAGACTGTAGCAAATAAATATGATGAAACAGCATACGAGGAATTGCTTTCAGATGAATCAAAGAGACACATCTTTTATGAAAAACTATCAGTATATAGCAGGTTGCTTAAAATGGCCCTTTCAAGTTATGAATTTGTAACGAACACGCTTGAAGCAACAACGGATAAATATAAGAAAGATGCTAAGTTCTTCCTTTCATTACGTGTATCAGTTAAAAGAAGGTACTCTGATGATATAGATTATAAGGAATACGAACCGCAGGTACAGAAACTGATTGACCAGCATATTTCAACAGAAGGCGAAGTGCTAAAGATTACACAATTGGTAAATATCTTTGATAAGGAACAACGCGAAGCCGAAGTTGAGAAGATTACCGGAAAAGCAGCAAAAGCCGATCATATTGCAACAAGGACAATAAAGGCAATTAGTGTTAAGATGAATGAGGACCCGGTATTTTACAAAAAACTATCACAACTGCTAAAAGAAACTATTGAGGATTACCATCGCCAACGCATCAATGAGGCAGAATATCTTTCAAAAGCGATGGAATGTGAGGAAACATTTATTTCCGGGAAACGCAGCAATGTTCCTTCGTCAATTCAGGGCAATGAGGTAAAAATTGCTTTTTATAACCTGGCATCTGCTCTGCTTGAAGAAACGTTCAAAAAGGAAAATATTGATAAATCGGTTCTTGAAAAGATTGCTTTAGGAATAGATGATATACTACAATCAATAGTATATGTTCAGGGTTCTGTACTGGTTGATTGGCAAAATAACCGTGACCTTGAAGGAAAGATCAGAATAGCAATAGATGATTTTTGTTTCGAACTAAAAAAGGATACAAAGTTTGATTGTCCATTGGACCTGTTAGATGAATTAATTGAAGAATGTCTGAAAGTAGCAAAGATCAAGTACATCAAATGACAGAATCCATTCAAAATATTTCCTACGGTACCAGTAAGGTTACATATCTGTTAAAATTCAGTAACAGAAAAACGCTTGGAATAAAAGTCCTTCCTGATAGTTCAATTGTTGTAATAGCCCCAAATAACAGCAAACTTTCAGATATTACAAAAAGAGTTCATTCAAAAATACCCTGGATAATTCGTCAGCAACTGAATTTTCAATCTTTTCATCCCTTTACACCAGCCAGAAAATATGTCAATGGAGAATCTCACTTGTATTTGGGTCGTCAGTATAAATTAAGGGTTACTAAATCAAAGTTTGATCAGATTAAGTTCTCTGCAGGTCAGGTATTCCTTACCGCAAAAAATACAGAAACTGCGTATTTGGAAGATCTATTAAAATCATGGTATAAGAAAAAAGCCGAAAAAATATTCAGTGAAGTTGTTGCTTCCTCATTTGAGAAATTCAATCGTTATAAGATTCCATACCCTACTATTCAGATCCGCTATATGAAAAAACGCTGGGGCAGTTGCTCCCCATCAGGGAAAATAATTTTAAATCCCGAATTAATTAAGGCGCCTAAAGCAAGCATTGAATACGTGGTAATTCACGAACTCTGCCATTTGGTACAACCAAACCATACTAAAGCATTTTTAAATCTTCAGGAGAAAATAATGCCCGATTGGAAAAAATGGAAAAACAGATTAGAATATTGTCTGGCTTGAAAATTATCTTATAGATTTACTTTTCATATTATTATATTCAATTATTATTTAACTTTGAAGTAGTTTTACATATTATATGGTTGATTTAGAAACAGAAATATACTCTATTGACGTAAGTGAATCTGGCATAAAAGTGAGCCCTGATTATTCTCAAAGTGCGAGGAGAAATGGGCTATATAAATTTTATATCATCACATATAATTATGAAATAATTTATGTTGGAATAACCTCTCAATCAATATCAACACGATTTTCTCAAAGTTTTAAGGCATACAAAACACAAACCAAACACACCCAACACA
>CAZEWB010000102.1:0-4277 GCA_964515655.1 uncultured Bacteroidales bacterium | reverse complement strand
TATAAAACAAAACTAAATACCGGTAAGAGTGATTTAAGAGGTGATTCCGGTTACAAATGGATTCCAATGTACATTGGTAAATCTGGTGTATTGAAACTAAATACCTTTTATGTTGATAAATCTAATATTCATAATGAAAAGAAATATTATGAGGCAATTGAAGCAGAAATCGCTTTTCTGATAAGATTTAAAACAGGGAAATGGCCGGAATGTCAATGCGAGATACATTTTCACAATATACCATATGCAAAACAAATTGCAGAGAAAATATATAATAAAATTTCAATCGTATGAAAATTTTTGAGATTGCTGAAAAACTAAACACCTTGGCTATTCAAGGAAATTTCGAAATTGCTAAATTACCTGAATATAGGAAAAAGTACTTAGGTAAATCCCACTTGCCATCATATATTTTTACAGATAAGACTATTTTTAGCAAGGGTGAATCTATTTATGCATTCCACTATGGAGGTCGTGATGAAATGCAATTCAACATTGGTGTTGAAGAATTAAATCGGAGCGAAATTATAAGAGTAGCACTGTGTTTCTCATTAGAACCAAGTAGAAGTTTAACGAATCCCATTGAAAAGTTACTACCATATAAGGAAAGGTTTAACCATTTTCTAAAAAATAATCAAAAATATTTCATGGGTTTCGAAATGTGGTATTATAAAGAGGGGAAGCGTTCAAAAAATTATAAGCCACAAGAAATAGACAAAAATCTCTTCCAAAATAACACATTTATTTCTGTTGGTTTTATTATTAGAAAACCACTTGATAAAATTAATAATACAGACCTGAATCTGATCCTTGAATATTTTGACCGGCTTTTACCTATATACAAATACTGCGTTCTTGAATTGCCAATCAATTATGTAAATGAGAAAAAAATATCACGAATTTGCTACAATATTGAGGGGTGGGTAAAGCCGTCTGGTATGGAAGGTAAAAGCAAATTGAAAGATTCATACGAATTTAAAACTGGCTTTGGCCACGAAGAGTGGCTATTTGATTTTGACAAACTCATTAATGGTTTTCACTATGGTTTCTTACAGGCAATAGGAAATGTACCTAGTTATAAAGGTAAAACCTTTGACATTTCTCTTTTCACTATTAATTCTGATTCCAAAGAACGAATTTGGGTTGCTCAAATCCGGAATGTTTATGTTATAAATGAAACCGAACAGATAAATATATTTAATCAATATGTTAAAAATGGGTGGCTTAACCAGATGAAAGAAGATCTAAGGGTGCTCGAAATTGATAAAAGACTAATAGATGGAAAAAGAATAAACCTTAATGAGGAGATTACGTCTGGTTCTTTTAACATTCGTTTTAAGCCAGATGATATATGCTTCATAAATCGTTTATTTGGTGATGTTGATTTTAATAACGTAAAAGCGGAGTATTACAAACTATATGATACTGAGTTTATCCCTATTGAAAACAGGGAAGATAAAACAGTTGATCAGAAACCAAAGTCCCCCCCACAAGATCCTCCTTTAAAATCACAGAGAGTATCCAGACCTCGTTTAATTGAATTAAGCAAAGTTCATTATGATGTAGCAAAAGGCCTATACAACTCTTTGATAAATATTTACGGTAAAAGAAATGTATACTGGGAGTACAATCTGAATTATGGAGCAAGGGTTGATGTTGCTGTAAATGATAATAACAACTGGATTTTTTTCGAAGTAAAATCGTATATTGATTTGAGAACTAGTATAAGAGAAGCATTAGGTCAGTTATTAGAATACTCCCATTGGCCAGGAAGAAATAAGGCATCGAAACTGGTAATAGTAACCCAAAAAATTAGTGGAATTGAAAAAGTAAAAAACTATATGTCCCATTTAAGAGAAAGATATGGCATAAGTATATACTACTGTTATTATGATTTGGAAACAGGAATTTTGTCAGAAATGGTGTAATAAAAAAGAAATAACGATATAAAAATACTACAATGAAAGAATCTATTGAAACATTGTTGAATAAGATAAATGAAATATCTATAGGATATGACAAAAAGATTGCTGAAACCGGTGAGAATTTCAATATTTTCAGCATACTTAAGGTTGATACCAGCGAAGTAGGAACGCATTCAGCATTCATGTGTGAATTGCTTAATCCCAAAGGCACGCATGGTTATGGGAATTTGTTTCTTCTTAACTTCATTGAAAGAATACAAAACAAGTTCACCGATTCAGAATTCTTTCAGAATTATATAAACGAAATAAATACTGAAAATTGTGTTGTTGAGTCAGAAAGTCATATTGGTTTTCTAAGTGAAGATAAAGCTGAGGGTGGAAGAATAGATATTCTAGTTCATGATGCAGAAGGTAAAGCAATAGTAATTGAAAACAAGATACTGGCTGGCGATCAATATATGCAGCTTGTCAGATATCATAAACGCTATCCAAAGGCACCTATTTTATATCTTACATTGAATGGTGGTAAGCCTGGGGTTGATAGTAAAGGAACCCTAAAAGAGAATGTTGATTATATATGCATTTCATATAGGAACGATATTCTTGGTTGGTTGCAGAGCTGCGGGGAAAAGGTCAAAAACCATCCGATTTTAAGAGAAACAATTATTCAATATATCAACCTTATAAAAAAACTAACAGGACAAACTATGAATGAAGAAAAGAAAAACGGAATAGTTGAGTTGCTAATAGCCTGTGGAAATCATATTGAATCTTCTATAGCTATTTCAGATTCTGTATATGATGCAAAATTAAATCTATTAAAAAGATTTGCTGAAAGCTTGGAAAAGAGAGTAAGGGAAATGAAAAAAACAGTGAAGACAAATGTTGAAGAGAACTTTGGGTGTAAATACTGCGGTATTCATTTTAAATTCTCAGATAAAGATAAAGAATATCTGGTTTTTTCTTTCCTATCAGATATAAGTGACTCTTACTTTGAAATTGCAAATGAAAATAACAATAAAGACCCAAAACTAAAGAATAAAGAAAATTTGCAATTTTATAAAGACAAATTAAACCCTTCTGAAAAAAAATGGGGTAGAATTGAAAAAAATATCGATTATGCATGGTGGGGTGATTGGGTTTGTCGCTACAGGGAGTTTGATAAAAATTTATATGACCCCAAGTTTTGGGCTAAACTTGCAGACAATAAATCAGACGAAATTGTAAATCAGGTTGCTTATGGAATAGTAGAGATTTTAAATGTATTAGAAGAAAAATTGGTAAAAAACTGAAAAAATAGAAATATTATGCCTCCAGTGTCGGAATCGTTTTTTTATTTAAAAATATGTACTGCAAATTAGCACTCCCCCTCCCCTCCGTTGGTTTAATCTGTCACATTTTATGCAGAGGCGGCGCACAGTAGCCGTATGCAATACTCATTCCGTCCCGGGTTGACCGGTACTTCATTCCGTTTGCAAACCGCTACGCCATCGCACTGGAGGCAAAAAAGCACGGCACACAATTGCGCCCCTTCGTGCCGTTTGTGCCAGAATAAAACCAACCCAAAGCAACTTATACATAATGTGCTCTTATAGTAACTCAGCATTTTTCAACGGTAGATCCTAAGTATGTCGCAGTGCCCTATAAGCACACTATGTTAAGTAGCCGCTCTGCCGACGCTCTTCCTTCCAGCGCACATTCCCCAACCCGTTCCATGACACATGGGCTGTCACACTTTTTGAATCCTACCCTTCGTAAACGTTCCTGCCATCCCGGAAAAGCAGTCAGGTTCTCCCATGTGGATACATGGCTACAAGGCGCATTATGTCGGTCGTGAAGTCTTAATTCATTTCCCTTTCCGCCGAAAAGGGCATTATCAGTTCATTCCCGCCACCTTCATTACATTTCGTGATCACCTCCGTTCCACTACGGTGACACTTCATTTCATTTCAGGGGCGCTCATTTCACTCATAATAATGGTTTGTGATAAATTTACCATCCCTTTCGGCGGTCATGCCCCTTTCCGCCATGTGCTGAACGCACAACCCGGCTGCTTTTTCCTTCTACACCACGCTTACTCCAACCCACACCAAAAAGATGCGCCAGCCCCCCTCCCGCTCCAAAAGGCATGCTGTCCGGTTATCACCGTACTTTTCGGCTTTTATGGCCACGCCACCGCTTCTGTTCCCACACCTTGTTCCCATAAATCGCCTCAACCGTCCTAACGTCCGGGCACGCCTATAATCATAATAATAGTATTTTTTTATATCCATACCTTTAACTACCATAGTTTTTTATTTAATTAATCTCTCATAAATCAATGAATTTTTATTATCTTTAAATTCATAATTT
>CAZEWB010000101.1:7467-9344 GCA_964515655.1 uncultured Bacteroidales bacterium | reverse complement strand
CAAATTTTATGACAAAATCAATGTATTTCATTTTGCGGGAAGTCAGGAGTTCTGAGGTTAATACCTTGTCATCTTTTTAACGTGATTGTGCATTAAAAAGTGATAAGGTGATCGATTGATATTATTATAGCAATACACTCCCTGGATTAACTTGTAATTCAAAAGTGTGAAAAGTGTAATTCTTTACTAAAGTTGTGTAAAACATCTTTTATAAAAGGTACTCATCTTTGCATTGTTGTGAAAATTTATTCACAATATAACACCAATTGATATGAAGAATATTATACTATTGATTTTAATAGCCGTTATGCTATTATTTTTCCCAAAAGCAAATTTCGGACAGGCGCCTGACTTAGGAGCTACTTCCACTTTCGCATTATTTACAGCATCTGGCGCATTGACCAATGCAAGTGGTGCAACCTATATCACAGGCGATATAGGCAGCTTTGATGTTGCCCCGGTGGGATTCCCCGGCTCAGGAGCAGTAACCGGTACTATTTACAATCTAGGCGATCCTTTATTGACTCAGGCGAAAGATGATGTAGCGACTGCATATTCCGCATTGTTTGCGCTTACCTGTGATTCAACAATTGGAACCACATTAGGCAGCGGCCAGATACTTCCTCCACACGTTTACTGTCTGGGAGGCGCTTCAACACTTAATGGAAATTTAACTTTAGACGGAAAAGGCAACCCTAATTCATTATTTATATTTAAGATTGTAGGTGGCGCTTTATCAACAGGCACATTCTCTAACATTACTCTTATTAATTCAGCATCCTTGTGCAATGTGTATTGGCAGGTGGGTGGAGCATTTACTCTGGGAGAAAGTTCAGTTTTCAATGGTACTGTAATTGCTGACGGAGCTATCAACTTAAACGCCGGGGCTACTCTTAACGGAAGAGCGCTTTCAAAAGGCGGAATCATAACGACCTCTGCAATAACTGTAGTAAACGATTGCAATTCACTTCCCCCGGTAATTACTACTGAACCTGTTGATCAGACCGCTTGTGTCGGTAGTTCAATTAGCTTTTCGGTAACTGCAACAGGAACAGACCTTACTTATCAATGGAGAAAAGGAACTGTAAATATTTCAGGTGCAACATCAGCTACTCTTACTATTAATCCTGTTGGCAGTTCCGATGCTGCAACCGACTATAATGTTGTAGTAACCGGAGCAATTGCGCCAAGCGCTACTTCAGTAAATGCTTATTTAATAGTTGTCAACTCGCTGCCTGCAGCATCAGTAATTACAGCAGACGGACCAATTGCATTTTGTGAAGGAGGCAGTGTTATACTTTCAGGAAATAGTGGCGGAACATGGAGCAATACTGCTACAACACCAGCAATAACTATAACAACAACCGGCGATTATTTTGTAACAAACACAAATTCATGCGGTGATGTAGCATCAAATCACATTATAGTAACAGTAAATCCGCTGCCAATAGCATCAACAATTACAGCAGACGGACCGGTTACATTTTGTGAAGGAGGTAGTGTTACACTTTCTGGAAATACAAGCGGAACATGGAGCAATACTGCGACAACACCAACAATAACTATAGCTACGGCAGGCGACTATTTTGTAACAAACACAAATTCATGCGGCGATGTAACGTCAAATCACATTATAGTAACAGTAAACCCGCTGCCAATAGCATCAATAATTACAGCAGACGGACCAATTGCATTTTGTGAAGGAGGCAGTGTTATCCTTTCAGGAAATGCAGGCGGAACATGGAGCAATACTGCTACAACACCAGCAATAACTATAACAACAACCGGCGATTATTTTGTAACAAACACAAATTCATGCGGTGATGTAGCATCAAATCACATTATAGTAACAGTAAATCCGCTGCCAATAGCATCAA
>CAZEWB010000101.1:0-7367 GCA_964515655.1 uncultured Bacteroidales bacterium | reverse complement strand
TGTAACTACAAGTGGTGACTATTTTGTAACAAACACAAATTCATGCGGCGATGTAACATCAAATCACATTATAATAACTGTAAATGGCATTCCAGATGTAACAGCCAATGTAAATGTATCTAATGTATGCATTGACATTTCGGTTGTGTGTGCCGGAACACCGGTCATTTTTACAGGTGGTGGTGCTGATACTTATGTATGGACAGGAGGAGTAACGGATGGAATTGAATTTTATCCTTCTTCTACCAATTCTTATACAGTTACAGGAACAGATGATAATAATTGTTCCGCTACTGCAACAATAACTGTTATTATAAATGCATTGCCAATTGTAACAGTTAATGCGAATGTAACAACATTTTGTGCCGGTACCTCTGTTATTTTATCAGGTGGAGGAGCTTCCACATATATATGGACAGATGGAGTAATTGATGGAGTTGGATTTGTCCCTTCTTTCAGTAATACATATACAGTTACAGGAACAGATATATTTAATTGTTCAAATACCGCTGACGTTTCCTTAATTGTTAATACTGCACCGATCATTGTTACGGAACCTGAAGATCAAATAGCAGACATTGGAAGTTCTGCAAGTTTTTCGGTAATTGCAACAGGAACAGATCTAACTTATCAGTGGCGAATAGGGACTTCAGATCTATCTGACGGAGGAAATATTTCAGGCGCAACCTCTGCTACTCTTATAATTAATCCCGTGAATATTTACGATTATGCAACAGATTACAATGTTGTTATAACCGGAACATGTGCACCAATAACCACGTCTGTAGATGTATCGCTTTTGGACCCGACTAAAATTGATATTTTCCAGGCAGAAAATACAAAAACAGCAGTTACTATTTTCCCGAATCCTTTCACAACCTCGATAAATATCATTATAAATGATTCAACGCAAATTAAGAAAACTGAAATGAGGATATATAACGTTTTTGGAGCAGAGGTAATGAATACAACTCTCACAAAAAGAATAACCACTCTTGAAATAAGTAATCTTCCTTCAGGAGTATATTTCTACAAACTTTTTCAGAACAGAGTCGAAGGAGAGATAGGTAACGACAAGATCATACAATCAGGTAAACTGATCTCTCAGCAGTAACCAATTTTAAATAAAGTAAAAGCCTGTTGCATTCCTGCAGCGGGCTTTTACTTTTTAATATCCGTAACTATTCAGGTATAAAGTTGATGGTTTGAGCAACTGGCTTTTTGGAAAGTCAACAGTTAATGGGTTGGGCAACTGGTTTTTTCTAAGGTCAATAGTTGATGGGTTGAGCAACTGGTTAGGTAAAAGGTTTATAGTAATACGTTTTTAACAACTGACCAATGACTATTAACCAAACCAGCAGCCCAACCATACAACCAATAACCAATTCCCAAACCAGCCGCCCAACCTTTCAACCAAAACCAGATTGAGTTTGATACAAGTATGAGGAGCATAATTTTCAGATAAGCCGAACAGTAACTATACTGTAAGCGGGATAAAACTGTACATTTAAAGTCGGCAATCTTCAGTCCGCAATTGACAATTATGCTGACTGTTGACTGGCAACTGCCGACTAATGAAAAATGTAAGAATTCATCCCGTTCCAAGTATAATATCCATTATTTTATATATGAATCATGTAACTTATTTACAAGAATATATAACATTTTCGGTCACATTAGGCCTCACCTTTGTTATGTGAA
Source organism: uncultured Bacteroidales bacterium (assembly GCA_964515655.1). Taxonomy (GTDB): domain Bacteria; phylum Bacteroidota; class Bacteroidia; order Bacteroidales; family GWA2-32-17. The sequence goes on along the minus strand of CAZEWB010000101.1, from coordinate 5,666 downwards.
AATATTTTCACTTCACTTTATTAAAAACAGAAATCATGAAAAAAACATTTATTATTTTCGGCTTATTGTCTTTGTCCGTTGGAACAACAATCAATGCACAGGACTCTGTAATGGTCGCAGCGCCTAAAACTTCTTTCCGTGTTGTGGAATTTGGCGTTCGTTTTATGCCGACATTGTCTTCAGTTATTATGGATGCTTCTTCAGGCGGGACCGTCTCTGGTCAAGCAACTTTCGGTCTTGGAGCAGGGGCATTACTGGGATTCAATCTGACTAAACATATCGGAATTGAAGTTGACGTTATTTATAATTCACTTTCGCAAAAATATACAGATGAAGGATTGGACCGCATAATGAATGTCCGTTATTTTAACATTCCGTTATTGCTTTCGCTTAATACCGGCAATTCTAATCCTGTTAACTTAAAAGCAGAGTTTGGACCTGCAATTGGAATTAATATGGCATCAAGCATTACTTCATCCGGGGATACTTTAACAACTGTTCTTACAACAAAACAAACTGACATCGGTGTCGCTTATGGAGCAGGTCTTGAATTCTTACTTAATGAAACCAGAACAATTCGCCTTGATGCCGGATATCGTGGTGTTTATGGCATTAAAGTAAGAACAAATTCAGCTTATATCGGATTCACATTTTTATTTTAATCACTAAAAAATCTGGAGAATCGGGCAGGAATGTTTTTTTCAAATTCCTGTTCATTCTTTTAGAATAAATCAACTTTAAAAACAATAATCATGAAAGCAATTATTAAAATATTTATTCTGTTACTCGCTCTGAATGCAGTAACATGGATTACACCTCAAAAAGCATCTGCACAGGTATCTGTTAGTTTCCAGGTTTTTTATGATGATCTGAGTCCTTATGGGTACTGGGTAGATAACTCAGATTATGGATATGTCTGGGTCCCGGATGTGCCTTACGGTTTTACACCTTATGGCTCTAACGGTTATTGGGTATTCACCGATGCCGGATGGACATGGGTTTCGAATTATTCGTGGGGATGGGCGCCGTTTCATTATGGCCGGTGGTACAACGATCCTTTTTATGGATTTATGTGGGTTCCCGGAAACGAATGGGGTCCCGGATGGGTTACCTGGAGAATGTCGGAAGGTTATTACGGATGGGCGCCGATTGGCCCCGGAATAAGTATGGACTTTGCTTATAGCAGCGGTTATGATCTGCCTTACCACCAATGGATCTTTGTAAATGGCGGGGATATGGGAAGAACAGACATCAATAACTACTATGTCAATACAACAAATAATATGACTATTATAAACAATTCAACTGTTATAAATAATCATCGTGTGGACAATTCAGGCAACGTAAATTATAATACCGGACCTGACAGAAAAGATGTGGAAAAACAAACCGGGAAATCAATTACTCCGGTTACCATTAAAGATAACAACAAACCAGGCCAGAGTATGAGCAATGGCGAACTTCAAACATACAGACCAGATGTTGAAAAGAGAAACAGTGCCGGAAAGAAACCGGTCCCGTCAAAAGTAACAAGCCTTAAAGACGTAAAAACAGTGGCAGACAGAAATAAAACTGATAAGCCCGATAGAAAGCAACTTCAGGATCAAACTATTAAAAAGCAGCCATTTATGGAGCAGCCTGCAAATAAATCTGTCAATAAACAGCCATCTGAAAATAAAAATACTGTTCAACCTAATGAACAGCAGCGACCGTCAAAAAATCAAAATACTGTCCAGCCAAATGACCGGCAGCAACCGTCAAAAAAACAAAATACTGTTCAACCAAATGACCGGCAGCAACCGTCAAAAAAACAAAATACTGTTCAGCCAAATGAACGGCAGCAACCGTCGAAAAAACAAAATACTGTTCAGCCAAATGAACGGCAGAAGCCATCAAAAAATCAAAGTGCCGTTCAACCAAACGAACAGTGGCTGCCATCAGAAAATAGTAAAAGTTTTGGAAAACCTTCCAGAAAAATTCAATTTCTACAATAAAAATTCCTGAAGTGGTAAGCATTCCCGTTAGGAAATCATTTTCTCATGTTATGAAAACTCATTCACAAAAACCAAATACATTATGAACATTAAAAGTTTTTTACCAGTTATTGCAATAATTTCAATTGCTGTAATTTCCGGATGTAAAAAAGACGATCCGGAACCCGTAGTAACAAATCCAATTGTTATTCCGCTTCAAACCACTGTACAGGCTACGATTAATCTTGGATCTGATGCTGACTTTGTAATCCTTGCAGGTTCGCTGATTTCTAACGTTCCAACATCTGCTATTACCGGAAATATCGGATTAAGTCCGGCTGCCGGATCCTTTATTACAGGTTTTGGTTTAACTGAAATAACAGGTACGATCTATACTTGTGATGCAACAGGTCCTTCGGGTTCTGTTACTGATGCTGCCGGTCTTACCACAGCCAAAGGTAATCTTACAACGGCGTATAACGATGCTGCAGGACGCACATGTACAGACATAGTACTTCTTGCCGGTAACATCGGCGGGCTGACACTTACTCCGGGACTTTATAAATCGACCGGCTCACTTGAAATATCTTCAGGCGATCTCACCTTCGATGCAAAGGGAAATGCAAATGCTGTTTTCATTATACAGATAGCATCTACACTTACTACAACATCCGGACGCAAAGTTATCCTGAGCGGAGGCGCTTTAGCATCAAATATTTTTTGGCAGGTTGGCACTTCAGCAACTATTGGAACCACCTCTGTCTTTAAAGGTACAATAATGGCCGATCAATCAATTTCAATGAATACCGGCGCATCAATAGAAGGCAGATTACTTGCACGAATTGCTGCTGTGACATTAAAAAGTAATACGATCGTAAAACCGTAAGTAAAGGACATTCATTAAAAAGCGTTGCCATAACAGGCAGCGCTTTTTTATTGTAAAGGGGATGTGTGAATTATGTAACTATTTTCCAAAGTTGTGTAATACAAGTTTTGTCAAATTAACTGACATTTGCTTTATTAAAATGATTCACCAAAAAACCAAATAATCATGAAATCAATTTTACAAAATCTTTTACCGGCACTATGGCTTCTTTTTGTGCCATTTTTGAATTTTGCACAAGCTCCCGATCTGGGAACTGCAGCCGGATTCGTGCTGTTCTCCACCGACGGAGCTGTAAGTAACACCGGCATTTCTCAGATAACAGGCAACGTCGGTACCAACAATGGTTCCAGTACGGCTTTTGGCAATGTAAACGGAATTATGCACGATGCTGACGGCGCAAGCGCTCAGTGTGCGGCAGATCTGCTGATAGCTTACAACCAACTAAACGCTGCAATTCCTACGCTTTTCCCTCCTTCGCCTATAATCGGCAACGGAGACACACTTGAAGCAGGAATATATTCAATCAGCGAAGCCGCGACACTTAATCTTTCCCTTTATCTTGATGCGCAGGGAGATCCTTCATCTGTTTTTATTTTCCTTATAGATGGTTCCTTTTCAGCAAATGCCGGTTCTAATATCAGGTTACTGGATGAGGCGATGGCATGTAATGTATTCTGGAAAGTTGAAGGTCTTGTTGACCTTGCTTCAGGAACTTCAATGAAAGGAACAATTATCGTTAATAATGCAGCAATATTGCTGAATACAGGAGACACCCTGGAAGGAAGAGCATTGACAACAGCCGGAGCGATCACTATCGATGGTACTTTTGCTTATACTCCTATCGGTTGCGGTAGCCCGGTATTAAACGGACCAACTGCTCCGGAACTTGGAACCGCTGCCTGCTATGCAATATTTTCTTCAATTGGAGCAGTTTCCAATTCGGGTATAACAAATATTACAGGTGATGTAGGTAGTAATGCCGGCTCTGCAGATGGCTATGATCCTTTGCTTGTAATTGGCACTATCCATCCTATCCCTGATGTATCAACATCTCAGTGCGCTGCCGATTTACTTATTGCATATAACTATGTAAACACACTGCCTTATGATATAGAATTGTTATATCCTGCCCAATTCGGGAACAACCTGGTGCTTACTCCACATACATATTTACTGGATGGCGCTGTAACATTTACAGATTCTCTTTACCTTAATGCACTTGGAAATAGCGATGCTGTATTTGTGATCCAGATAAACGGCGCTCTTTCTACCAGTACATACTCAAAAGTAAAATTGATCAACGGTGCCCAGGCTAAGAATGTATACTGGAAGGTCGAAGGCGCTGTTAGTATTAATAACTATTCAGTTTTCTGCGGAACCATTATATGCAACAATGGCGCATTAGGAGCAATTAACACAGGAGTTACGCTTAATGGCAGAGCATTGACCACATCGGGAGCTTTAACAACTACCGCTGCAAATGTAATAGCTGCAACGATTCCTGCTGTTTGTTCCGGCGTGAGCGTCCCTTCTGCTGATCTGATGTCTGAAACTGTTGTTATTTATCCGAATCCATTCAGTACGTCTGCCACTATTCGTTTAAATGATGCATCGCTGATGAATATTGCCGAACTTAAAATGTATAACATTCTTGGCGAGGTAGTAATGAACACAATTATTGCCAATCCTGAAACTACAATAAAAATGTCTGATCTTCCGTCAGGTATTTATTACTATGAAGTGATAAGCCTTGGCAGCATTGTTCAATCAGGCAAACTGATATCCCAGCAATAAAAAATACCCATAAAGAGTCAACTGTAAATATGCAGTTGACTCTTTTTTTAAAAATGTATGAATCTTGTAACATAATTCAAAAGTTTTGTAACACGCCCTGCAATCAACTCACTTACCTTTGTCTTAATAAAATAAACTAAAAACAATAACATGAAAAATTTAACGGAAATAAAAGGGAACTGGAATGAGCTAAAAGGAAAACTCAAACAGCAATATGCACAATTAACAGATGATGACCTGTTGTATACAGAAGGTAAGCAGGATGAAATGATTGGCAGGCTGCAGATAAGGCTGGGCAAATCCAGAGAAGAAATTGATAAAATGATATCATCAATTTTAAACAAATAAAATCTAAACCACAAAAAATAATCAAAATGAAAAAAACAATTTTAGTAATGGCACTATCTGTATTTATTACAGGCGCTATTGTTACAAGCTGTAACAGTCCTACGGAAAAAGTATTGGCTGCACAAGACCAGGTAAATGATGCGAATAATGCTTTAGATGAGGCTAACAAAGAATATCTGGCCGATGTTGAAAAAACAAGATCCGAAGCAGTAGAAGTTTTTAATGCAAACGAAAAAAGTATTGCTGAATTTAATCTGAGAATTGAAGACAAAAAAGCAGACCTTAAAGCCGAATACAAGGAAAAGATAAATGAACTTAACGAACAAAACTCGGATCTTAAGAAAAAACTTGATGAGTACAAAGCACAGGGAAAAGAGGATTGGACTGAGTTCAAAGCAGAATTTAATCGTGATCTGGACAAATTAAAGAAAGCGATTGTAGACTTTAATGTTATTAACCTCAAATAATCTTAAACCATAATAGAGAGTCATTTATAAAGAAAGATTTAGTTAAACAGCAGGGGAGCAATAAGAAATTATTGCTCTTTTTGTTTTTGGGTTAATACATATAATACAAAAGTGAATTACAATTCACATATTCCACATAAAAACACGGCGAAATTACATTTTGAGGTGCTGACATAATTTTTATCAACAAAAAGATAT
>CAZEWB010000100.1:0-9406 GCA_964515655.1 uncultured Bacteroidales bacterium | reverse complement strand
AAATAAGAATAATGCGGTAACGGGAAATCATGTATTAAGATAGCGAAACAGGGCATTTAAACGGTCTTCGTATAAAGTATCAGCTTCCGATTCTCCGCCGAATGAGCCGGCAACAATAATATTGTAGCGGTTAAAGGATTGAACAATTGATGTAATATCGTTTGTATTCAGTTTAATAGTGACGTTCATTTTCATCGTTTCTTCCGAATCGCTGATATACATACTAAGTATCCTTGAATTGTTAGATTCAATAATCTGTGAGATTAGAGAAGCGGAATAATCGTTAATGTTCATTTCAAGGACAATGATAGCTCCTGTTTTTTCGATAGCAGTGACCCTTGCTATTCCCTGAAGTAAATCCTGTAATGTGATCAGGCCGATATATACGTTCTTTTCGTTAAGAACAGGTATGACTGTCAGTTTCTGTGAAGCCATCATTACAGCAACTTCGTAGATATGCTGGTTATGTAAAACAAAGGGACGGACAAGTGAAAGTTTATGGTTACCAATAGGCTCTTTGGGCTTGTTCATATCGTATATATCCGAATCGGATATCAGCCCAAGGAACTCCTCGTTATTTACAATAGGAAGATGCGACACCCTGAAGATCTCCATATAATTCAAAGCCTTTTTGCCTGAATCCGAAGTTCTGAGGGCAGGAACAACTTCCGATAATAAATCTTTCGCCAGCATCTTGGTTATATTTCACTACAAAGTTAACTTTGCAAATTATAAATTCAAAACAAAATGGCGCGACTGAGTGTAAATATTAACAAAATTGCCACTATTCGCAATGCGCGCGGCGGAAACATTCCTGACGTTGTTCTTGCCGCAGTCAACTGCGAAAGGTATGGAGCAGAGGGCGTTACTGTCCACCCCAGACCCGACGGCAGGCATATCCGCTTCAGCGATGTATACGATATTGTAAAAAAAATAAAAGTTGAGTTCAATATCGAAGGATATCCCTCGGAATCTTTCCTGAAAATGGCTAAAGAGGTTAAACCGGCCCAGGTCACTTTTGTTCCCGATCCCCCTGAAACGCTGACTTCTAACGCAGGCTGGGACACAAAAAAGCATCTTAATTTTCTTAAAGATGTAATAAAAGATATGCATAGTGCAGGTATACGCACTTCAATATTTATTGATACAGAACCTGTTAATATGGAATACGCTGCAAAATCAGGAACAGACCGTATTGAATTATACACCGAACCTTACGCTGCAAATTTTCATTCCGGAAAAGAAAAGGCCATTGCCCCTTTTATCCGCTCGGCAGAACTTGCCAATAAACTCGGGCTCGGTATAAACGCAGGACACGACCTGAATCTCGACAACCTTAAATACTTTACACAGAACATTCCGGGACTGCTTGAAGTATCCATAGGCCACGCCCTCATCAGCGATGCGCTTTATTACGGACTTGAGAATACGATACAGATGTATTTGAAGCAACTGAGGTAATGGAACTGGTACACTTCAGAACCTTTGGCAAAGGCCCCTGCCTTTTTATCCTGCACGGTATGTATGGCATGTCGGACAACTGGATGAGTATTGCAAGGGCAATTTCAGAAAATTATTCAGTTGTATTACCTGACATGCGCAACCACGGACATTCATTTCACAGCGATGTCCACACATATAAAGAAATGGCGGGGGATATTGAAAACCTGGCTCTGCATTTAGGAATAAATAAGTTTTTCCTTGCCGGACATTCCATGGGCGGTAAAACTGCGATGTACTATTCGATGAAATATCCTGAAAAACTTGAGGGACTTGTAGTCTTCGACATTGCACCTTACAATTATTCAACAACCGACGCTCATTATGAATTTCATGTTCATTTACTTAAAAGTATGAGCAGTGTTGTTGCTGAGAAACTGAGATCGCGCGAAGAAGCATCTGAAATACTTGGTCCAATGCTGGCAGACGAAAGGCTGCTGAATTTCATTCTGAAAAATCTTGGAAAAAAGCCGGACGGGTCTTTTTACTGGATGCTGAATCTTCCTGTCCTTATCTCTTCACTTGAAAATATGGCCCTTGGTTTTGATGATGTGTCTGCTGTTTCGGGCTTTCCTGTTCACTTTGTAAGGGGCGAAAGGTCATTCTTTATCCAGCCTGAGCACTATCCTTCGATGAAGAAACTTTATCCTGTTCACGATATTACTACGATCCCTGATGCAGGACACTGGCTTCATCAGGAGCAACCCGGACTGATATCTGAATTTTTGATTAAACTTGCGAAATAATGTATACCGGAAAACCATCATTCAAAGATATTATCGCTGCACACGAAAGGATATCGCCATTCGTTCACCGCACTCCTGTTATGACTTCCGTATCTGTGAACAGAATTGCAGGCTGTAATATATTTTTCAAATGCGAGAATTTTCAGAAAGTGGGAGCTTTCAAATACCGCGGAGCAACAAACGCTACCCTGCTTCTCACAGATGCCGTAGCAAAAAAAGGTATTGCTACTCATTCATCGGGCAATCACGCAGCCGCGCTTTCACTTGCCGCACAATGCAGAGGAATTGAAGCATTTATTGTTATGCCTTCTAACTCACCTGAAGTAAAAATAAAAGCAGTGAAAGGTTACGGTGGAAAGATCACATTCTGCGAACCTACCCTTGAAGCCCGTGAGACAACGCTCGAAGAAGTAGTAGCGAAAACAGAAGCAACGTTCATCCATCCTTTTAATAATTTAAATATCATTGCAGGACAAGGCACAGCAGCAAAAGAGCTTCTTGAAGAAATTCCTTACCTCGATATTGTTATCGCTCCTGTCGGCGGAGGCGGTCTGATGAGCGGCACCCTTATTTCTGCAAAACACATGAAACCCGGAATAAAAGCATACGCTGCAGAACCCACCGGCGCAAATGATGCATGGCAGTCTTTCAAAGCAAAGAAATTCATCCCGCAAACAAATCCTCAGACTATTGCAGACGGGCTGAGAACATCGCTTGGCGAGGTCACATTCGGCATTATCACCGAACTTTGCGACGACATTTTTTGTGTCGATGATGAAGCAATAATCCGTGCAATGCGGATAATATGGGAACGTATGAAGATCATTATAGAGCCTTCTGCCGCTGTTCCTTTCGCTGTCATTCTTGAAAACCAACAGGTATTCGCCAATAAAAATGTTGGTGTAATTATTTCTGGTGGAAATGTGGAACTGAGTGCGCTAAAAACGATTTTCTAAAATATCATTCTGACAATTTACTCAGTATAACTAGTAAAATTACTAATTGTATGTAGTAATTACCAAAGTGATATTACTTATAGTCCAAAAGCGTGGGTCATCCTGAGACCCAAGCCCCCGAAACGGTTGACCACAATGAGAAATGACGGTAAGAGCACCGACAACTTTTGAAAAAAAAACAGTCACACTGAGCCGACCCAATTGTCTGAAATAATATAGGTGAAGTATTAAGGTCGTGTCGAAGTGCGGCTGCTTTTTTTTCCATTTGCCCACGCACATGTTTCGACACGATTGCCGGAATGCTTGTACTAACGTCTGCCAACTCTTTGCAATCGGCTCAACATGACCCGCGCTTTTTATTATTTGGTAGCTGATTAAGCGTTTGCAGAGAATCCGTCATTGTAAGCCCGCTCCAGTACCGAACTTTAGTATAGGAAATGTATACGAGCGGAAAGTCGAAGGAGTGCGCGGGCATGAGGAGATTCTGAAATTAATTCAGAATGACGATTGGGGATTTGGGCTATTTTGTATTTCACTTTACTATAATTTGTAAAAAATTAAGTTTTTCATTTTCTAATGAATTTATAAAAGTGCATTTTTCATTTTTATCAAGTTTTGCATTTCTGCCATAATCCCATTACTTTTACAACACTAATTAATAATATCTATGGCAAAAATCCTTGTTCTCGGTTCAGGCATGGTCGGACGCGCAATAACTCTTGACCTTGCAAAAAGACATAATGTGACTGTGGCTGATATAAGCGCTGCTTCACTGGAAAACATTAATAACAGCAAAGTTGAAAAAAAGATAATTGACGTTTCGAACGAAAAGGAACTTAAAGCAGCTATCTCACAGTTTGAATTCATTGTTTCTGCTGTCCCCGGCTTTCTTGGATACAGGACGCTGCAATGTATAATTGAATCCGGAAAGAATTTTTCTGATATCTCATTCCTTCCCGAAGGCATTGAACCTCTTAATGAACTTGCCCGTGAAAAAGGTGTTACAGGCATAATGGACATGGGAGTTGCCCCGGGCATGCCCAATCTTATTGCCGGATACCATTATGCGAGGATGAAAATGGAAAGGTTCGAATATTATGTCGGAGGACTTCCTTTCGAAAGGGAATTTCCGTTTGAATATAAGGCACCTTTCTCCCCTGTGGACGTAATTGAAGAATATACGCGTCCGGCAAGACTTAAAGAAAATGGTGTAGTACTAGCAAAGCCGGCAATGAGCGAGACCGAACTTATGGATTTTCCAAAGATCGGAACACTTGAAGCATTCAATTCCGACGGGCTGAGATCGCTGCTCTATCTCCTGCCCGACGTGCCGAACATGAAGGAAAAAACTTTAAGGTATCCCGGACATATCCGGCTTATACAGGCGCTGATGGCAAGCGGTTTTTTCAGCCACGATCCTGTTAAGGTTAAAGGTAAGGATGTCATCCCCTTCGATGTAACTACATCTATATTGTTCAAAGAATGGAAACTTCAGCCGACAGAACGGGAATTCACGGTAATGAAGGTCATTGTTGAAGGCACAGAGAAAGGCAAACCTGTTAAAGTCGTTTACGATGTAATGGATGAATACGATCCGGTTGAGAGCATCTCATCAATGGCACGCACGACAGGCTTTACAGCAACTGCCGGAGCAGAACTGATACTACAGGGTTTGTTTAAAGAAAAAGGTGTAAATCCTCCCGAAATTGTAGGTAAAAGCGAAGAATGTTTCAGATTCGTTTTAAAACACCTGCTCGACAGGAATGTTAAGTATGTTGTTTCTGAATGACCTTGCCTTGTTTGAGTTATCAGTAATCGGTTATCAGTAATCAGTGGCTTTCCTTTATACTTAAAGCTCACTTAAGACATACCGATCACTGATCACTGATCACCGATCACTGATTACTGCTCTTCCTGATAATAAATCTTGTAATACTTTCTCCCGTTCTCATCAACCCCCTGCTCAATCATGTTGCGGTTTCCGTGAATGTAAATGTGAAAGTTCTTATCGAGTTTTATTACACTTTTAAAAATCCTTGCTTGTCTTTTTACTGCGCTCTCAGAGATCGCAAAGTTATCGGCAATATCAATGTCGTATTCGTCCTGGTAGCTCTTTTTATACTTGTTGAAACTTCTGATCAGGTCCGGGTCACCGATAACATCCTGCGAAAATTCTTTCAGTTTGAATTTCTCATTTTCCTTAAAGAATTTTACTGATTTGTTAAGCAGATCGGCCTGGTCGGCTTTTGAAACCTCGAATTGATGGGGCATTTCATTTGTAACATAGTTCTTACAAATTGTCAGCAGATTCTGCGTATTGTAGTACTCGTCTTTGCGCGGGCGGACATGAAGGAAGTCGTCGATCCAGTACTGCGCTTCTGCTCCTTTGTTAGTGTTGTCAATGACTGCAGCAATGTACCCTTTTTCTTTTTCAATATTAAAGATCACACATCCTTTATTCAGTTTATTAATGTTGATGCCTTCCTCGCTTTCCACTTTATAGCCGTCGCCCGAAGGAAGAACTTTAATGAATGTTTCTTTATTTTCTGATTTGAACAGACCGACTGCATCCACAGTCCCGCCGTTAATAAAGCAGTTCCTGAAGTATACAGTGTAAAACTCCCCACCCTTGATCTTAGGGTGCAGGCTTTGCTCGTACAGATGCTTTGCGAGATTCACCGACTGCTCATGAAGCGAGTCCGGATCATCAAAAATACTTTCAACATAAACAAAAACCTCATTCATTTTTATATCGGTTTCGTGATAAAAGTTGAAAAATTCATCAGATCTGAAAGGTGACAGAAAATAATCGGTAAGCAGCTTTGCTATTTCCGGTTTCGGATTTATCTGTGACTTTGAAATGACCAGCCTCTCTCCTGCTTTTTTGTTTCCGGCATAATGGATAGATATACCCTGAAGTTCCGTTGTATCAGTTTTTGCCATACTTTTTATAATGTGATTAGGATTCAAAGTTAGGCATTGTGGGATAAATGACAACAATTCGAAATATTATACTTTGCACGGGGTAAATTTGTACATTCTTTAAAAGACCCAAGTCCCAAGTCTCAAGATCCAAGCCCCAGGGTACAGATCCCTTGGAATTTGAGTCTTGGAATTTGGGTCTTGGAATTTGAAACCTGTCCATGGGGCTTTTTCATGCGATTCAGAATGGAACAATTTATCCCGTTTCATGTATAACAAGGATTTCAAAGACTTTCCGGATTGTTTAAATAACCGGCAAAATACACCGTATCGTATTCTTTCAGAATGAACCCATATTATTTTTTATTCTCTCGGTCAGCCAAATCCTTATTCTCATTCTGCAGTTCATCTTTACTTTCTTTACCGTATAGTATACTGATACAATCGGAACAGACAGTTCTGCCGTAATGGGCGCATTTAACACGTGACATGTCTTCGCTTTCACAATAAAACACAAAACGCTGCCCCAGCGACCTGTCTGTTTTACCGCACAATGATTCCGGATCATTTTCGAGACCGTTTACAGAACCGGTACATTTAAACAAATGATATTCACTTTCGTTTTTGATCTCTATCAACGAATATTTTTTCATATTTTCCTTGTTTTTTTTCAATCATTGTACTTTTTCATTTGAATCTGCATATCCGGTTCGCCGGAATTGCCCGTTTGTTCTGTTGCAGCTTATCCGCCCTAATGCTGAAAATACCGGTATATAAAGATTCAGATATACCTTTGCGAATGCAAAACCAATTAATCCGAAAAGCCTATTCACATTAAAATATGCCGTTCGGTTGCACCCTTTTTTTACAGCTTGCGAAAATGCATTCATAAATACATGCCCTTCTAAAGATATAGAGTCGAAAAAACAAAAACATAACCAAAATAAATTTTCAAAATATCTAAATAAACATCAATACGCATCCGTACAATACACATATCTATGGCCTTATGCTGTTTGAAAATATTTTTCAACAAAAGCAATCGTTTTTTATTACAAAACATGTAATAGAGGAAGAAGTATGACCCGTATTAATTGGCAGCGTTTGTGCTGGCGGAATAGTTTTATTAAAAAAGGATCTACAGCCATACGGTTCAAAAATGTGTCGGAAGACCGAAGTCGGAAGTCGGAAGTATTTCTTCCGTCTCCGGTCTCCGGTCTTCAAGCACATTTAGCGTAAGCAACCTAACCATTTCCTCGCTCTCTTTTCTCATTCCCTCTATGTATTTTAGTTTTAAAGCTACATCATAGAGTTTCTTTATTGCTTTATCAGTTTCCTCACAGTAATACCACTCTCTGTCTTTATCCTCAAACTATAAACCCCGCGTTTTAGTCCGGAAATATCAACTGTATTTGTTTTACCTGTCAAAAGAAGTGTTTCAACAATCTGCCCCTGCATGTTTATTATTTCAACTGTGACGTTTTCGTCAGTTTCTAAGAATAGGATTTCGCTGGCGGGATTGGGAAATATTTTCGGGTCAGTGGGCAAATCGGTTATATATATTTCAACGAAATCTATTCCAAAATCTGATATCGGTCTTTTCCAAATACCATTTCCGGAAACTCCTGCATATATACAACTGTCATCTCTTCCAATACTGATAACTGAATTTGCAGGCAAGCCCTGACACATATCAATCCAATCATCACCATTATTATTTGTATAGAAAACACCGTCATTTAATCCGGCAAATACTGAATTTCCGATTGTCCTTAAAGTATTAACTGTATGACCAAACAATCCATTACTACCTACTTTCCAAGTTGTACCATAATCGTTACTTGTAATAACTGGGGGGTTGAAGTCATTAAGTCCTGCAATAATATATATATCACTTGCTGCAAGGCAATTTACATCGTTGATACCAACAAAACCATTACTAATATTAGTCCAATTACTCCCATTATTTGTTGACATGAATACTCCTACATTATCAATGGCAGCATAAATATCATTGGTCTCACTTATTGTAATTGAACGAACATCCGTGGAAGACAATCCTGTATTAGATGCAGACCATGTTGTTCCTCCATCAAAAGATCGGGAAACACCACTATATGTTCCGATAAAGACGTTGGAACCACTTGCCACAATAGTATTTACTTCATTAAAAGGTACACCTGCATTTGTTGATGACCAGTTATCTCCATAATCGGATGTTTTATGTACACTACCATAACCGCCTGCATAAACATTGGTACCACCTGTGCACATTGAAATAATATGAAGATCTGATAACCCGTTATTTTTTGCATCCCATGTGTTTCCGTTATCCGTTGTTAAAAAGACACCGGCAGTTTCACTACCTGCAAACAAATTATTTCCAACATTCGAGAAAGAGTTAATTTTGTTTGCTGTCATCCCATTGTTTACAGAAGACCATGCGGAATCACCGCTAGTTAATAAAAATACACCCCCTAATGTTCCGGCAAAAATATCAAGTCCGTTTACAGCAAGGGTAGTTACAATTGTGTTTGACAATCCTGTATTAACCGAAGCCCAAACAACTCCATCTGTTGAATAATAAACACCATTGTTTGTTCCGATGTAAATCTTGTTGTCACATATAACTAATTTATATATCTCATTACTAATTCCCGAACATAACGTCCAGTTCGCACCATGATCATCAGACTTGTATACTTTAAAACCATTACCAACAGAAAATATTCCAGCAAAGATTACAGTATCTTTTACAACTATTGAACCGATAACATTATTTCCTACTGGGAGACCTGTATTGACAGGGAACCATGATGTTCCATTATCAATCGTTTTGTAAATTCCACCATAATGCAGTGATCCGGCATAAATACCTGTACTGTCATATGCTATACAAAATATTGAAGAATCTACAATACCATTGTTTGCTGAATTCCATGTGTTTCCGCTGTCTGAAGACTTATATATGCCTCCCCCAGGCCCATCAGGAGTAGCAATAAAAATATCGCTGCCCGAAAAAATAATTGACCGGAATCCTCTATTAGGTAATCCCGTATTTATTGCAATCCAGTTCGCTCCGTTATCTGTTGATTTATACATTCCATTACCGTCTATTCCAGCGTATATTTCATTTCCCCGGATAGCAATACTGTACACATCTCTATTAACTGGCAAACCACTATTAGAGGCATACCAGTTTGAGCCATAGTCATCAGATTTGAATAAAGCATCTCCTGGCGTTCCGGCAAAACTGTTGTTCCATTAGTAGCTAATGAAAAT
>CAZEWB010000099.1:0-9467 GCA_964515655.1 uncultured Bacteroidales bacterium | reverse complement strand
AGCAAAGAATAAAAAAACTATAAAAGCAGCAATTTTTATCATAACATGTGTTTTTATAGTTTTTTTATGATTTGCTGTAGAATTGGGACATTTACTCGTAGCTATTAATGTCTGTGCTGTTATGTCTGCAGCAAAGAATAAAAAAACTATAAAAGCAGCAATTTTTATCATAACATGTGTTTTTTACGTGTTTTACAAAGATAATAAAAATCAGATAATAATGTCTGGTAAAATCTTTTACACCAGCTTCTCCATCCTCGAAGAGTCCAGCCTGATAAAGATAAACAACAGGATCGTAAACGACCACAGCGACGAACCGCCGTAGCTGAAAAAGGGCAGAGGTATCCCTATCACAGGGACAAGCCCCATCGTCATGCCCACATTTATTGCGACATGAAAAAACAATATTGCTGCCACGCAATAACCGTAAACACGGCTAAAGAGACTTCGTTGTCGCTCGGCCAGGAACACGAGTCGCAAAAGCAGGACAAGGAAAAGAGAAAGGACAACGGTGCTTCCAACGAAGCCCCATTCTTCGCCTACGGTACAGAAAATAAAATCGGTGCTCTGCTCAGGAACAAAGTTGTATTTTGTCTGTGTCCCGTTAAGGTAGCCCTTGCCCCAGAATCCCCCGGACCCAATCGCAATTTTCGACTGGTTCACATTATATCCTGTACCCAGCGGGTCATACGAAATCCCCAGCAGTTCATTTATCCTGTCCCTTTGGTGTGACTCAAGTACGTTGTAAAATGCATAGTCAACAGTAAACGTAAAGCCAACCGTGATAAGAAAGAAGAAGATTATCATGGTTGTATTTTTCATACGTCTTACCATGATCACTATCAGTTGAATTACCGAAGAAAGAACAATAGATGCAATATATAAATAGTAAAACGAAAAGTTTGTTCCTGCGATAAGGTCGGCAAGATAAAGCAGGCCAAGAGAGCCGATGAAGATACCCACCGCAATGGCAAAGGGTTTCCATTTCATGTTAAGGATAAAGTAAAGCAGGTATGTAAAGATCGAAAGAGCAAGTACCAGATCCATCTTATCTGCCAGAAGTGCAGCAAAGAACAGGATAAGCGAAACGAATCCGATCACCAGCGCCCAGGGTGTCAGACCCTCCCGGTATAACACAAGAATAAATGCCGCATACACAACAGCTGACCCGGTGTCGTTCTGAAGAATAATGATTGCAACAGGAAAAAAAATAATTACCGAAAGAAGGAATAGGTTTTTCAGGCTGTGTATCCTGAAATGCTGGTTGTCCAGCAGTTTTGCAATGGCGAGGCCGGTAGTGATCTTCACAAGCTCGCTTGGCTGAATCTGCAGGGGACCTATTTCTATCCATGCCTTGGCAGTATTTACAGTCTTTCCGAAAAACAATACGCTTATAAGCAACAGCAGGCTTATACCGTAAAGCAAATACGCAAAGAAGGGATATGCGTTACTGTCGAGGGTCATTATTATAAATGCAATTACGAAAGCGGCCATCATCCACACAAACTGTGCACCGTAACGTTGTGAGAAGTCAAAAATACTGCTGTGTTCCTCATTGAAAACGACGGCATAAATATTAAACCAGCCCATGATTACAAGAGTAACATAGATCCCCACTGTGAACCAGTCGATATTTTCCAGTATGTTGATCTTGCGTGTCATTTGCTCTTTCTTTCTTTTGCGGCGTTAAGGAGATTTGCGTTTATCATCCTTTCTTCAAGGTCTTTCCTTTTAACTTCACGGTAAAAGTATTTTTCCATACAGAGAGAAGCGATAGGACCTGCATAAGTGGCACCGAAACCGCCATTTTCCACAACAACAGCTATTGAAAATTTCGGATTGTCCCTTGGTGCGAAAGCAACAAATATCGAATGGTCTTTTCCGGGGTTCTGGGCGGTTCCTGTTTTTGCGCAAACCACCATTGAGTCGAGATTTGCACATCTTGCAGTCCCTGAGGTCACGGCCAGACCCATGCCTTCAACCATAAATTCAAAATATTCCGGCTTGATACTTACAACATGTTTTCTTCTGAACTTTTCAGGAATGCCTTTTACTCCGCGTATTTCATGAATTACATGAGGAATATAGTACCAACCGCGGTTTCCTATTATTGCGCCGTAATTTGCAAGCTGTATCGGCAGTATACCGATCTCGCCCTGTCCTATCGCAAGTGAAATTATGGTAAGTGATTTCCATCTGTTTTCACCGAAGTATTTATCGTAGTATTCGGGAGTGGGAATGTTACCGGCAAGCTCGTGAACCTGGTCACTTCCAAGGGGGCGTCCAAAATTAAATTCAAGCATATATTTTCTCCAGACATCAAACCCTTCCCTGGTGGTTTTATATTTAGGGTTATCGATAATCTTTCTGAAAACATTACAGTAATATGCGTTGCATGAATTCTGTATAGCATGAACAAGATCAAGCGGGCTGGCATGAGCATGGCAACCGACATTAAGACCTCCGAAATGAAATCCTCTTGAGCAGCCAAAGGTAGTGGAAGGCTGAATTACCCCTTCCTGAAGTGCGATAAGCCCGTTTGCCATTTTAAATGTGCTGCCGGGAGGGTATTTTGCCATAATTGCGCGGTTGAACAACGGTTTGTTTTCGGCAAATAACAGTTTGTAATAATTCTTTGACCTTACACGGCCAACTAGTAAGTTCGGATCGTAAGACGGGCTGTTAACCATCATCAGTATCTCTCCGGTGGAAGGGTCAATTGCCACTATGCTTCCTATCTTGTTCTGCATCAGTTTTTCACCGTATTCCTGCAGTTCAAGGTCAATGCCAAGCGAAATATCGTTGCCTAATTCCGGAATAGTGTCAAGTTTACCATCTGCAAAGTGACCGACTATCCTGTTGTGGACGTCTACGGTGTATATGCTTACACCTTTTTTCCCCCTCAGGTATTTTTCGTAGGCTGACTCGACTCCGCTTTTCCCGATATAGTCCCCCATCTGATAATAAGGGTCGTTCTTAATGATGTTATCATCGACTTCTCCCACATAACCTAAAAGGTGCGATGCGACAGGTTTGGGATATTTCCTGAGTGTGCGCGACTGAAAGAAAAAGCCGGGAAATTTAAATATCTTCTCCTGCATAATGGCATAAGTCTCGGCCGAGACCTGGTTCACTAACGCAGAAGGACGGTAACCGGAATAATCAGCTGCTTTTTTAAGCATCTTCCTGAAGTCATCGACTTTCACATTCAGCATTTCACAAAAATCGACAGTATCGAAAGGCACTACCTGCCTTGGTATTACCATAAGGTCGAACGCCGCCTCGTTCTGAACCATAAGCAGACCGTTCCTGTCGTAGATCACACCCCTCGGGGGGTATTTTACAACCCTTCGCTGTGAGTTGTTGTCTGCAGAGAATTTGTACTGTTCGTCTATCACCTGGATATAGAACAGACGGATCAGGAATGAAATAACAAAAGCTATAAAAATGCCAGATACAAGATATTTCCTGTTGACGTATGGATTTTGCATAGGTTATTTCTGCGGTTTCTGTATAAGGAACTGGAACAGGAAGATCAGTATCATACTGGCAAGCCAGCTGAAGAGCATTCGGGCGAAAGTGTGAAAAAAGTCAGAAAAGCGGAATACTTCAAGATAAAATAACATGATGTGATGTATGAATACCAGAAATCCTGCGTACCTCAGATACCACGAAAAGCCCATTTCTCCGAGATCCGGGCGGGCATCGCTTTCGTAACCTTCGCGCGGAGAGATAAGTCGCAAAACCATAGGACGGAAAAATGTCATTGTCAGCGTTGCAGCTGTATGTAAGCCGAGCGTGTCGGTAAATATGTCAAGGATCAGCCCCAGTGAAAACCCCAGCATCAGTCCTGCCCACGGCCTGAAATCCATTGGGAGCATCAGGATAATGAAAATGTAGATATATGGATTTATAAAGCCCCACAGGTAGACATTGTTCAGCACTAGGAGCTGAAAAACCAGCAGAAACAGCGACCACAAAAATATTGATACGTATGTTCTACCCATTTCCCGTTTTTATCTCAAGATTTTTTTGCTCTTCGCGCAGATAATTTTTAATGACCATGACGTTGTTGACCTTTAGAAAGTCAACGGCCGGCAACACTTTTATGTCAAGAAAATAGTCGTCGGTACCTCTCGAAACCTCCCTTACTATGCCAACTACCATTCCCTGGGGAAAAATGGCAGAGTACCCGCTGGTCTCAATTATATCGCCCACTTTTACAGGAACGTGAAAGGGTATTTCGTTTAATCTTGCCGTCCTGTAATCATTGCCATCCCACGATATTGTACCGAAATAGTTTTTTTTGCGGATCTTCACGCTCAGGTGTGAGCCTGTATTGATGATAGGAATTACCGTGGAAAAATATGGTGAAACATCTTTAATGATCCCGCAGACCCCGTCGGGGGCTATTACGCCCATTTCGGGAGTGATCCCCGACAAACTGCCTTTGTTCAGGGTCATATAGTTCTTCTGCCGGTTTACGGATTTGTTAATGACGACAGCATCGATATATTGAAACTGAATTGTGCCATCTCCGTTAAGAAAATGGTCGTCGGCTTTCAGGAAATTCGTGCTTAACTGGTTTATCAGAATCGCATTTTCACGCGCCAGTCGCTGGTTTTCCTGTCTAAGGGAGAAGTATTTTTTAACGGAGTAGTATGAGTCGTAAACTGTCCCCGTAACATAAGTCGATGAATTGAACCATGTCGTTTCGTGGTATTCGTTATTCCTTAAAAGCATAAGTAACGAAAAAACCATCAGTAAAATATAGAGCAGCTGGTAATGATATCGTAAGATGATAAGGAACAAATTTCTCATATACCAAACCGTTTACAAGGTTTAGCGTCTGAGGAAGCTGAACTTGTCGATATTCTTAAGGGCAATTCCTGCGCCGCGGGCAACAGCATGT
Organism: uncultured Bacteroidales bacterium; assembly: GCA_964515655.1. GTDB lineage: Bacteria > Bacteroidota > Bacteroidia > Bacteroidales > GWA2-32-17. The sequence continues at coordinate 4,555 of CAZEWB010000099.1, read as the reverse complement.
AACGGGTCGTTGGCCACTTTGCAGGGGATATTGTATTTTGCCGAAAGTCGTTTGTCCATTCCCCGCAGAAGTGCGCCGCCGCCGGCAAGGTAAATGCCATTGTTATAAATGTCGGCATAAAGTTCGGGAGGGGTTTCTTCGAGTACCTGGAGTATTGCGGTCTCTATGCGGTTGATGGATTTTTCGAGGCAGTGCGCGATCTCCTGATATGAAACCGGAACTTCAACCGGGAGCGCCGTCATCTGGTGAGGACCTTTAACAAGGTAATCGGGAGGCGGGTTGTCGATATCCGGCAGGGCTGCGCCGGCGTTGATCTTTATCTCTTCTGCAGTACGTTCGCCGACACGGATATTATGCTGGTTTCGCATATATTCCTGGATGTCGGTCGTGAATTCATCGCCGGCAATACGTATCGATTTGTTGCAGACAATACCGGCCAGCGAAATTACGGCTATCTCTGTTGTTCCCCCGCCGATGTCAACGACCATATTTCCTTCGGGCGCTTCGACGTCAAGGCCAATACCAAGCGCGGCTGCCATAGGTTCGTAGATCAGGTATACATCGCGTGCCCCGGCGTGTTCCGACGAGTCGCGTACGGCACGGACTTCAACTTCGGTACTTCCCGAGGGAATTGAAACGACCATGCGCAGGGCCGGGGTGAACAGCCGGTTTTTGGGGCTTATCATTTTGATAAATCCCCTTATCATCAGTTCGGCTGCATGGAAGTCGGCTATTACACCATCCTGCAGTGGCCGTATTGTTTTAATATGCTCGTGCGTCTTGCCGTGCATCTGCCGCGCTTTTTCGCCGATAGCAACAAGTTTTTTCGTCTCTTTGTCGATCGCAACAATAGAAGGCTCGTCAACCACTATCTTGTTGTTGTAGATGATAATGGTGTTAGCCGTTCCAAGGTCGATGGCGAGTTCCTGAGTAAAAAATGAAAAAAGGCCCATAGGTTATTTATCTCTTTTTTTAATGTTTAAAATGTCTGATGCCGGTGAAGATCATTTTCAATCCGTTGTTGTTACAGTATTCTATTGATTCGTCGTCGCGTACCGAACCTCCCGGTTGTAATACTGCAGCGACTCCTGCCTTATGCGCTATTTCGACACAATCGGGAAAAGGGAAAAAAGCATCGCTGGCCATAATTGCTCCTTCGAGGCTGAAGCCGAAAGAAGTTGCTTTTTGAATTGCCTGTTTCAGTGCATCTATACGAGAAGTCTGACCTCCAATCCCTGCAAGCAGTTGTTTGTTTTTTATCAGTACAATCGCGTTCGAGCGTGTGTGCTTCACAACTTTTTCACCAAAGAGCAGGTCGTCCAGTTCGCTGTTGTCGGGCATGAGCCTGGTAACAAATTTTGATGTGATGGCATCTGCCACGACCGTATCGGGATCCTGTGCAAGAATACCTTCGAGTGCCGACCTGTATTGCATTTGCTTTTTGGGAAGTTTTTTTAGCCGGAGGATAATTCGGTTCTTTTTGCCGAAAAGGATATCAGGCGATTTTCCGGTGTATTCGGGAGCAATAAGGACTTCGAAAAACAACGGATTCATTTCCGTTGCAACGTTTTCGTCAATAGGTTTATTTGCAACGACGATACCCCCGTAAGCCGAGACAGGGTCGCCTGCAAGGGCGCGTTTCCATGCTTCGGTAAGATCGGGATGAGAGGCGATGCCGCATGCGTTATTGTGCTTTATCACAGCGACGGTAGTTTCGTCGAATTCTGCAATAAGACCAATGGCGGCGTCAATATCTAACAAATTGTTATATGATATTTCTTTGCCGTGAAGCTTTTCGAAAATGTTTGCTGTGTTGCCGTAATAGATACCTTTCTGGTGCGGGTTTTCGCCGTAGCGGAGTGTTTCGGCGCCGTTGATCTTTATGCTGAGCGATTGTGACGAGCCGGTGAACCACGATGATATCTGTGTGTCGTATTGGGATGTTTGTAAAAATGCTTCGGTTGCAAATGCCCTGCGCTCTTCAGGAGTTGTGCCGCCATCGTTTTTGTTTAATATTTCAACCAGCCCTTTGTATTGCGAACGGTTGCTGATCACACAGACATCGCTGAAATTTTTGGCAGCAGCGCGGATGAGCGAAATTCCGCCAATATCGATCTTTTCTATTATTTCCTCTTTTGAAGCGCCGGATTTAACAGTCTCTTCGAAAGGATAAAGATTGACGACAACAAGGTCGAATTCGGGTATCCCGTATTCATCAAGATGTTTGATATCGCCGGTTTCGTTACGGCGCGCAAGTATACCACCGAAAACTTTCGGGTGAAGGGTCTTTACCCGTCCTCCTAAGATCGAAGGATATCCGGTGAGGTCTTCCACTCTTTTACAGTCAAACCCCGCATCAACAATAAAGTTATATGTGCCGCCGGTAGAGTATAATTCAACCCCGAACCCCGCAAGTCCTTTAATTACCGGGAGAAGGCCGTCTTTATAATATACTGATATTAAGGCTCGTTTTATTTTTTTTGTTTCCAATTCTACCGCTGTTATCAATCAACAAAAATAATTATTAATTCTGATTGCCTGCGATAATTTATCAACCATTTTAGACAAAGAATTAACAGGTTTTTAGGGGGGAGAAAAAAGGAGGCAAGAACCTGCTATTGGCCTTTGGCCATTAGCCATTGGCTAACTAACGCCTTGCGATAAGCCAACGGCTAATGGCCAACAGCCAATGGCAAACGCTATGTTATTTCTTTCCCGGGAGTGTCTTTAATGATCCTCGAGCGCAGCGAGATAAAGAAAATATATACTATCAGCGCTATCATCACCCAGTTCTTGAAATCGTTTTCGATCTCCGGGAAGAGTCCGCAAAGGGGATAGATGATCGTAAAGAATGCAACAAGCGATAATATGGTTGTGCGCAAAAAGCGTGATTCCTTTTTCCTGAAAAGCAGGTATGTGAGGAAGAGCGTCAGAATATTGCCGATAATAATGGAACCCCAGAAGCCGAACATGTAATCGCTTAGGGATGCCATCGAGAAGAACAGCAGGCAGTATAACGATGAAACAAGTGATATTTCAAGGAAATTAACTTTCTGCCGCAGTATTAGCAGGGTAATGCAGATAGATGTTATAAGCAGCATCAGTGCATAGGGACTGTTGTTGAGAACTTGTGAAATCTTCGCTCCCGGTTGCTCGCTCCGAGGCAGTTCTATTCCCATTCCGGAAGTTGTGATGGCATTGTTAAGTTTCCAGTTCAGGATAATTCCTTTCTGATCGGCAGTTGGAGTTATGCTGTGCGGGGTCAGGCAGTTCTCGGGATAGTTCACATCTTTTGCTTCGAGTTTATCAACCTCTAAGGCAAAGTCAAAATTATTTATCTCGCGTGGCTGGCTTACCACGTAATAAAAATTTTCAAGACCCCGCGAAAGGTAGCTTATCTCGACATTAGTCGAGTCAAGCGGTTCAAATGGCTTTTCCCAGCTTATACCACCCGCCGTAACGCTGAAACTCCCGCTCATGTCCTTTCCTCCGTCAAGAACTTTAAGGCTGTCGTACATCACCTGTTCGGGAAGGGGGAAAAAGTAGTCCACCGATGTCTTTTCGTTCAGCGGATTTATTACCTGGTATTTTATATTGAACTTAAGGTTATATCCGGGATAGTATGCCGAGCCTTTCTTTCGTTCATTAAGTATCAGTACCGCCTTGCCCGACGAAGAAGTAACAGGATTCAGGCCGTCGATAGGGGTCATTCTCATCACTTTTCTGTAAACAGGATTTCCGTTTGCGTCCAGCCCCGACTCCTCTTCAACTTCTCTTTGGGCATTTACCGTTACATACAATTCCTCCTGGTGATGCGGCGAACCCCATATTGTCTGAACGCTGTAATTATTAACTTCGCTTACACGGCCATGCGAAAATGAAAATGAGTCGTTGTTTGTGTTGAGCACCGAGCGGAAAGCCCACAGCAGAAACAGAAATGCAAAAGCAACCGAGAGACTCTCTATTATCCTTCCGGCCCACTGCCAGAAACTCGCCGGCTTAAAGTCGTCTTTGGCAAAATGACTTATAAAAAGTATTGCTGCACTGATGATCATCAGTATCCCTATCAGGGGTTCGTAGGTCATCCAGCTGAAGGCGCGGTCGATGATGTATTCCATAACTTGTGTTTTATTAATTTACAAATGGAGACAATGACAAATTTACTTGAAAATTCCAAATATAAAATTTCAAATCACAAACAAATTCAAAATTTCAAAATCCGAAGCCAGAAGTGTCGGAAGTCGGAAGTCAGAAGCCGGAAGCGGAGTTGGGCATGGGCGGTGGGCATTGCCGACTGTCAATTGCCTACTGATGACTGCCGACTGCCAATTGCCGACTGTCAATTGCCGACTGATGACTGCCTACTGCCAACTCCCGTCTTCCGTCTCCGGTCTTCTGTCACCTCTGGCGTAAGCAACCATTTTGAATTTGTCAGTTCCGACGCTTCCATGATCCCCATATACTATACATGAAACGGGGAAAATTGCTGCATTTTTGTTAATGGTTTATGGGTTGGGCGGCTGGTTTTTTGAAAAGTCAATAGTTAATGGGTTGA
>CAZEWB010000098.1:0-9494 GCA_964515655.1 uncultured Bacteroidales bacterium | reverse complement strand
GACTACCTTCTTTGTCTGTTGTACTGTCAGGAAGCATTATCTGGTCAAAACGGAACGTTTCAGGAAATAAAGAGTTCAACCTTATCCTTCCGGAAAACATGAACGGAGTATACCTGTACGAAATACGCTCAGAAAACAGAATTGCATACGGAAAGTTTTTAGTAGAATAAAAATGAGCATTATAAAAAGGCTTTTTGCAATAATTGCGCTTGTTAGTACTTGTACAGTGCTTAATGCGCAACTTTATGTTCAATTAAACTCATCTGATTATACTTGTTATGGACTTTGTACCGGCTTTGCACAACCGTACGTCTCCGGAGGAGTTCTTCCATATTCTTACTTGTGGAGCATTAACGGGCAGACTTCGTCTTATGTTACAGGATTATGCCCGGGCACATATACCGTAACCGTTACAGACAACGTAGGAACGACAGGTACAGATTCTATATCGATATATGAAGCACCACAAATTTCTATTTTCGTATCAACATCCAATACCTGCGCCGGGTCATGCGTTGGTTATGCCTCAGTAGCTCCTAGCGGAGGTATTGGAATGCCTTATCAATATGTTTTCAGTTCAGGGTATGGAACCCAACTTTGTGCCGGAAATTATTCTGTTACAGTTGGTGACAGCTATGGCTGCAGTAATTCACAATCTTTTACTATTTCAGAAAATCCCAATCCAATATCGGGAATATCACTCGGGGCTTCACCTGAGTTTTGCGGAAACGGCTCCGGATCGGCATGGGTTGATACTGTTACAGGAGGAACTCCAGGATACACATATCATTGGTCGAATGGATATAATGGGCAAACCTTATCCAATATATCCACCGGAACTTACTGTGTAACCGCCACCGACTATAATGGATGTAAAATTACTGACTGTATTGCAGTTGATGATTCGGTTACTTTCAACATCATCCTTGACTCAATAAGTCCGGCCAATTGTGCAAACAATCAGTTGGGGTATATTGGAATAAGCATGTCGGGAAGTACGGGACCTTATGGGATAAACTGGTCGCCAGGTGGAATGACATCGGAGCATGTGTCAAATCTGAGCCCGGGGACATACTCTGTAACCGTTATTGATTCTGCATCGCTTTGTTCAATTGCAGAAACATTCCAGATTGTCAGCACATACAATATTTACGCATCTGTAATATCTCATGATGCCAATTGTGGTCTGAATGGTTCTGTAATTGTAACTCCTTACGGAGCAAATCCACCTTTTTCATTTTTGTGGAATGACCCGAATAGCCAGACCGATTCCATTGCCGACGGACTGGGTGGAGGCGCATATACTGTAACGGTCACTGATGCCATTGGTTGTACAATCACAGCTCATGACAGCATTTCTGCAGATTGTCATTATACAATAAATGGAAATGTCTTTTACGACATTAACCAGAATTGCATCCACGAAGCGTACGAACCCGGTTTATATGGGGTTATATTATCAATGAATAATTCATCATATGGTTTTACAGATATTTATGGCAACTACTCAATGAATACAAATATTAATCCCATAAGCCTTGCAATTGATAATTTGAACTCCCTGTTTTATTTGATTTGTCCTTCATCAAATCATGTTGATATTAATTTTACACAGGCAGGCGATACGGTTTCGAATGTTGACTTTGCAATTCACATGGATTCTGGTTTTGATCTGGCAGTATATCCGCATTCTTCGGCTGCCAGGCCCGGTTTTATGCAGCAATACAATCCCATTGTTGTTAACCTTGGTGCCGACACAACTAATGCAATTCTTTATATGCAATACGATCCAAACCTTCAATTCTCAGGATGCAACCTGGGTGGAATCCATAATGCGGTCGATCATTCCATTACCTGGACCTTTACTCAAGTAGCTCCCAGACTTTTCGGATATCAGAATGAACTTTTTCCCAGTATCGAATTTATAGTACCAGCAAGTATGAATATTGGAGATACTTTGTATACATATTATGAACTGCAGCCAATTTCTGGTGATTTGCATCCGCAGAATAATATTGTTAATACAATTCAACAAATCTTTGGCTCGTACGACCCCAACGACATCAGTGTAAATCCTATCGGTCTTGGCCCCAACAGTTGCATTTTACCTTCCGATTCGGTGCTGAACTATCATATCCGTTTCCAGAATACCGGAACTGATACGGCATTTACGGTTATTGTGGTTGATACTCTTTCTCCTTACGTGAACCCTGCGACCTTCGAAATGGGCAGCACCAGCCACCCCTGCACGGTAAGCATGCAGGGCGACGGAATACTCTCTTTCCGCTTCGACCAAATACTTCTGCCCGACAGCAACGTCAGCCAGGGTGGCAGCAACGGGTTTATCACATACTCGGTACACGCCGACCCGGGACTGGCGTGGAACACTGTCATTGAAAATCGCGCCTCCATATATTTTGATTTTAATGCCCCGGTTATTACCAATACCGTATTAAATACATTGTGCGAACCTGTAACAGTTCCCGATAATGGCCTGCTTACTGTGTCAGTCTTTCCGAATCCCGCCAATAGCATAGTTACATTTTCCGCCAATGAAGAAATACAGTATGTCTGCCTTTTCGATATCTGCGGAAAAAAAGTGATGGAAAAGAAATCTTCGGGATCCGGAGTACTTAATTTATGTCTCCCTGATAACCTTAATGGGGTTTACCTTTACGAGATCCGCACAAAAGATAAAACTGCATTCGGGAAAGTGGTGGTAGAATAAGTTATAAATATATTTTGTTTTATTTCTATTTGTCCGTATATTTGCGGATATTTAGAAATATGATGAATTTGAATTATATTCAGTTTCGTGGGCAGTTGTTTTCTCAGGGGTTATTCAATATAGCCGCTGTGCGGTTACTTTTCCCGGGATTTAATACAGATAATCTGCTGAACTGGCAAACTAAGGGGTATATAGTAAAGCTTAGGAACGGCTGGTATTGTTTCAGGGAATTTCTTTCTGTTCCCGATCACCATTTCATTATTGCCAACAGTATTTACGAGCCATCGTATATAAGTCATCAGGAAGCTCTTGCCTATTATGGTCTGATTCCTGAATATGTAGTGGATTCTGTTTCAATTTCAACAAAAAAGACCAATAATTTCATTGTTAACGGAAGAAATTACAAATATTATTCTCTTAAGAGCAAGTATTACTTTGGATATTGCTTAAAGGACTTAAGCGTAAATGGATTAAAGCGTAGCTTTGTAATTGCCGAGCCGGAAAAGGCCATACTTGATTTTTTGTACATATTCGATTTCTACAAAACAGAGCTGGATTTTGAAGATTTGCGGCTGAATGAAACGATCCTCAGAAATGAAATCAATTGGAAGAAAATGAGTGATTATACCGCCCGTTTCGAAATTGCGACTCTTGAAAAGAAAATTGCAACGATAAAAAAAGTATATGAACTATGATAAATCTGAATGAAATTGTAAGACAATATCCGGCAGGTTTGCAGAAACCGGAATTTTTTGAACAACTGGTTAAGGAATATCTTCATCACCAGATGCTGCGCATTGTGTTTAACAACAAATTTGCGAAAAAAATACAATTCCTGGGTGGAACAGCCTTACGGTATTTTTACGATATCAGAAGGTTTTCAGAAGATCTGGACTTTGATTGTTTTGATCTTTCGAAAGATGAGTTTATTGAAATGACGAACATGGTGGAAAAAGGAATCCGGGATCAGGGTTATGATATAATTATTGAGGACAAGGAAAAGTATGCTAAGCTTAAGGCTTTTCGCAGGGTTTTTGTTTTTCCCGAACTTAAATACAATTTAGGTCTGAGCCAGCAGATGGAAGCAAAATTCTTTATCAAGATTGAAACAGAACCTCATGACTTCAATTATACTCCCGACATGAAAATACTTAATGGCTTTGGAATATCCTCTGTTGTCAGAACTGTTCCGCTTAGTATTATGTTTTCTTCGAAAATATCAGCTGCAATCCGTAGAAGCAAAGACCGCGATTTTTATGATGTTATACATCTGATAGGATTTGCATCACCTGACTTCCGGTATCTGAAAGAAAAATGCGGCATTTCAAACCCGGAGCAACTGAAAACTGCTTTGCTTAAAGCTGCTAAGGACAGAGATCTTGAAAACAGGAAAGTCTTCGACTGTGAGCATATGCTGTTTGAAAAAACTGAAATTGATAAACTACGATCATTTACGAGCTATATAAAGCATTTTGATTTTGAAAAGTTCGATGCAGGAATTTGATTATTTCGTTCCATTAAAAAGCAAAATGATTTGTTAGAGATATTTCTGTTTTTGGACAAATACTGGAAAAAACAGAAATAAATCCTTTTCTGATTTATTTCGTTTTTCTTTTTTCTGTTAACAGGTATTTTTATTAAATTTGGGCAAAAATAAATCCTTATGAAAGAAAAAATAAAAGCTGGTGTTACAGCCGGAAACGATGTTCAGGCAATTTTTGCTGATGCAAGAAAAAACGGATATGCCTTACCGGCAGTCAACGTGATCGGCACAAACACAGTAAATGCGGTAATGGAAGCAGCCATGACCGTAAAATCCCCCGTTATCATTCAATTCTCAAGCGGTGGAGCACAGTTTTATGCAGGTAAAGGGTTGCCCAATGACAAATATGAAGCTGCTATAATCGGTGCCATTTCGGGAGCATACCATATTCATAAAGTTTCGGAATATTACGGGATTCCTGTAATTGTCCACACCGACCACGCTGCACGTAAACTTCTGCCGTGGATAGACGCTCTACTTGATGAAGGTGAAAAGTTCTTTAAAAAAGCCGGCAAGCCTTTATTCAGTTCACACATGCTTGATCTAAGCGAAGAATCGCTTGAAGAGAATATCGAAACCTGCAAAAAATATCTTACCCGCATGGAAAAAATGGGCATGACACTGGAGATCGAACTCGGTGTTACCGGTGGAGAAGAAGATGGCGTTGACAACACAGGCGTTGAAAATTCAAAACTCTATACCCAGCCCGAACATGTTGCTTATGCATACGAACAGTTAAGCAGGATAAGCAGTCATTTTACAATTGCTGCTTCGTTCGGGAATGTTCATGGCGTATATAAACCAGGCAATGTACAACTCCAACCAAAGATTCTGAATAATTCACAGAAGTATATCGCTGACAAATTCAAGACCGCTGATAATAAACCTGTGAACTTTGTATTCCATGGCGGCAGCGGTTCTGCACGCGAAGAAATTCGTGAAGCTATCGGTTACGGAGTTATTAAAATGAATATCGACACCGATACGCAGTGGGCATACTGGAATGGCGTTCACGGTTACTATAAGAAAAAGTCCGCATACCTACAGGGCCAGATAGGAAACCCGGAAGGCGAGGACAAGCCCAACAAAAAATATTACGATCCCCGTGCATGGTTGCGCGATGGCGAAAAAGCAGTAATTGAAAGACTAAAGATTGCTTTCGAAGACCTGAACTGCCTGAACAGGTACGTATAGTACATCTTATTCTTTTTCCCGCCCCCCCTACAAAACCATCGCATCTTACAGATGCAATGCTTTTGCACCCCATCCCAAATAAGGATTGGAAAATTATTTTTTCAGAAGTTGGATATGAAGAGAGTACAAAAGATAATATTGAGAAAAAAATAATTGAAAATCTATAAATAAAAATATAAAGACTACTTTTGAAAACAAATTTTAAAATTAAACTTAACAGAAAATGGCGCAACAATATTTAGATCACTCAAAAGCAATTTTAACTTCTAATCGTTCAAATTTTAAAGGAGGAAGCAAAGAATCAGGGATCATCTCTTTATTCGGATATCAGGACGAATATGATCTTAGAGAAGGGTACCCGTTACTGACCACTAAAAAAATGGCTACAAAATCCATGTTTCATGAAACAATATGGTTCCTGAGAGGGGATACAAATATCAAATATCTTGAAGACAATAATGCCCCTATCTGGAGACCTGATGCTTTTCAGGGCAATCTTCCAGGGATGAAAAAAGAAGGGATTTTTCCTGAAGGTATTGCAAAATATTCTCCTGACTGGGACAAAGCAATGGAAGAATATGGCCAGAGAATAAAGGAAGATGCAGAGTTTGCAAAAAGATGGGGCGATGCCGGACCAATTTATGGGAAACAATGGAGAAGATGGGAATATTTTGATCATGACAAAGGGGCGTTTGTTGAAATAGATCAACTGGATAAATTGATAAAGGGCCTGAAAAAAAATCCAACCGGGAAAAAACACATTGTTGATTCATGGAATCCCGGCGACACTCCAAAAATGTCTTTACCTCCATGTCATGTTTTATACCAGGTAACTGCTAATGAAGAAGGCGAGTTAGAATTGCAGCTTTACCAGAGAAGTTGTGATCAATTTCTGGGCGTTCCTTTCAATATAGCCAGTTATGCTGCACTTACCCATGTAATTGCTCAGGAAGCAGGAATGGTTCCAAAAACATTTATCCATACTTTTGGAGATTCACATTTTTATGCCGGTATTGGGAAGAGAACTCTATGGCACAGAGAGAATTTCAAGGAACTGCAAAAAAGAATAAGAAATGTTTCTGCAAGAGAAGAATATTTAGAAGTTGTCGATTGGATCAATAAAAATGCTCCCGGTGATGGTAATGAAGAAAAATATGATCATGTAACTGCAATTCTTGAACAATTGTCAAGAGAACCTAAACCTTTACCTAAATTACACATTACAAAAAAACCTTTTGATCAGCTAACTATTGATGATTTTGTTATAGAAGGTTATGATCCTCATCCTGCGATCAGAAGGAATATGTGTGTTTAACCAACAATCTTAAAAATAAAATCCGAATACCAAAATACGAAATACGAAAAATGGTATAGGTCTAATGTCCTTGAAGCGGGTTTGGTCAATGGTAGGGGTCTTGGTAGGTTGCTTACGCCGAGGATGGTTCCGGGTTCCGGGTTTCGCGTTCCGGGTTTCGGGTCCCGATACAACCATACTGAATTACGACTTGTGTCTTCCATTTACACCTTGCCGCAAACCCGTTCATAAAAAACTTTTACGGTATCGCGTTTTTTCTTATTTTTACATAAAAATAATGTACTGCAAAACTGTACATATAAAACAAATTATCGCTATTTTTGACAAAATTTAATTAATGAGCCAACAGGAGATTGAGTATATCATTCTGGATTATTTAAGACAGTACGATCCTAAAAGGATTGGCATCTTTGGCTCATATGCAAGGAATGAACAAAAAGCGAACAGTGACATTGACCTTTTAATAAAATTCAATGACACACCTTCCCTGCTTCAATTAATAAAAATTGAAAACGAACTTAGTAAAAGGCTGGGGTTCCGGGTTGACCTGATAACAGAAGGTGCTATCAAAAACAAAAGAATAAAAGCCCAGATCCAACACGACTTAAAAATTATTTATTATGCATAAAAACGATCTTGCATACGTTGACCATATATTACAATGCTATAAAAAAAATTCGTAAATACATAAAGTCTGTTAACAAAAAAGAGTTTTCAAAAAACGAATTGCTTCAGGACGCGATAATCAGGAATTTTGAGGTTATTGGTGAAGCGAGCAAAAAAATCTCTCCTGACTTCAAGAAAGTATATTCTGAAATACCCTGGAAAGATATCTCGGGTATGCGGGACAAATTAATACACGACTATCTTGGCGTTGACAACGAGGTTATCTGGAAGACTATCGAACAAGACCTTCCAATTCTACAAAAAGGCTTAAAGAAAATCAAATAGTATACAGGCGTCTGGTTGCATGCCTGCATTCTGTTTTCTGCTAATATGCAGTTGTAATAGTTGTTGTCTACCATAGACCACGACATATAACAAGACCCGCCGCCACGACATATAACCATGACCTACTCCTCCGGTTTTCCAGGATTAGTAAGCATGTTCATTGCCAGCATGAACTCATCTCTTTTTCTGCGCGACAGTTCCACTTTTGAGTCATCGTCCATTATTATGTAGCCGCCGTCGAAGCGTATATGTTTTTTTATGTGTTCGAGATTTACGAGGTGGGATTTGTGAACGCGGAAGAACAGGCCTTTGTCAAGAGAGGTTTCGATGTCACCCAGGCTCCTGGAAACCATCAGTTTGCGTTTGCTTACCATAAATATTATACAATAACTGCGTTCTGCTTCTATCCTTATAATATCCTTTATATTTATAAACTCCGTTCCGTCATTTGTAGGAACGCCCAAACGGACCGGGTTGTTGCCTCTTATGCTTCTTAAGAGTTTATCTATGTCGGGTGTGGCCTTTATGTTTACTTCCCTTCGCTGGAGAATATTTTTTACGCATTGAACCAGTTCCTGAACATCAACAGGTTTTACGATATAGTCAGAGGCGTTAACCTTAATTGCTTTAAGTGCGTAATGGTTGTATGCTGTGACAAAAACAACATCAAAACTCCGTTCGGGGAGGCTGTCAAGCATTTCAAAACCGCTGCCGTTTGGCATTTCTATATCCAGAAAAACGATATCCGGTTTGTGGATATTTATTTCCTTTATTCCTTCGAGGGCGCTTTTTGCTTCGGCCACGACCTCTACCATGGGACAATACTCTTTGAGCATCATCACCAGTGTTTTCAGTGATTTTAATTCGTCGTCAACAACAATTACATTAACCATATCCTTAATGTATTAAAACTCTTGTTACGTAAAAAAATTCTTGTTTGAATAAAAGTTCCAAGCCCCAAATTCCAAATTTCAAGTCCCAAATTTCAAGGGAGCCGTCCCTTGGGGCTTGAATTTTGGGACTTGGAAATTGGGGCTTATTCATTGCCTTTATGTGTTGGGTGTGTTTGGGTTTGTTTATGCCTTTATGCTTAACATGATTTAAAATGTTGGAATTATTATTTCCGCCCTGGTCCCTAAAGCTTCGTTCTTTTCGTCTTTAAGGTCAATGATATTAATTGTCATCTCGCTTTTGTAGAGATTATTCATGAGTTTAAGACGCGACTCGGTGATCTTTGTTCCCAGCGAAACATGTTCGGGTTTTGTTCTTCGCCTTATCTCTTCTGCCCTTTCCCTGCCTACTCCGTTATCCTCTATAACGCAAACGACCTTTTCGTTTCCTGAGGCTGATATTTCAATTTTAAGAAGCCCTTTTTCCTCCCTGTAAATAAGCCCGTGCCTTATAGCATTCTCGACGTATGGTTGCAATATCATCGAAGGGATATATTTCTGTAAAATGCTTTCATCGGGACGGACAATAATACGGTATTCGAATTTATCGCCGAAACGCAGCAATTCAAGTTCAATGTATAGTTCAAGCGCTTCTATTTCGTCTTTAAGCATGATCGTGTTGTTCTGGCTGTTCACAAGTATCTGCCGCATGAGTTTAGAGAACATTGAAATATAACGGTTGGCCGAAAGTTTGTCGCTCTGGAAAACAAAATACTGTATAGCATTAAGAGTATTAAAAATAAAATGCGGGTTCATCTGAAGCCTTAGGGCTTTGCGTTCTGTATCGAACAGTCGTTTTTCCATGTCGAGCAT
>CAZEWB010000097.1:2958-9513 GCA_964515655.1 uncultured Bacteroidales bacterium | reverse complement strand
ATAACCACTTCGGTCATTAGTAACATTTCTGATAGGCTTTTAAAAAAAAATGATCGATTGTTAATAAAAATAATCCTATGCAAACATCACAATATCTGACAAGTACATTTTGCTATGTAAAAAAAAGTGCGGTAATGGGAAAAAAACCAAAAGAGAAAACTTGACAGAAATAATATTTTGTTTTACTATTGCAAAGTAAATACATTATTAAAAAGAGTTCTTACTAAAATTCTGAACTATGAAAAGAATAATTTTCCTTGTAATCATCCTGAGTGTCATCGCATTTAAGAATTCGAAAGCCCAGGTGGGATTTGTAGCAACAGATGTTTGTTTTGGTTCGTATTCGACTCTGGTGGCACAGCATCCCGGCGTCAATACTTCGGCTATTACATACTGGTGCTGGTATGTAAATCAATACAACGACAGCGTCATTACCTATGGAGATACGCTGCGTTATCTTTTTCCGTCATCCGGCAACTTCCCGGTCAGACTTAAGATTGTCACCTCCGATACGTCATACAGTATGATGTCGCCTGTGGACGTTTATGTCCGTTCGCTGCCCAATGCGAATTTTACTGTCGGAAATGCCTGCCAGGGATTGAATACACAGTTTCAGTCAACCTCAACCATTGGTTCAGGTTTTATAAGTCAGTATAAATGGGATTTTAACAACGACGGGGTAACTGATTTTATTGACAATCAGCCCAACCCTGTTTCGTTCAATTTCGGTTCGCAGGGCATGTATATCACGAGGCTTGAAGTTGTCTCGGACCAAGGATGCGTTGGTGTTACAACAAGATCGACCGAAATATTCTCAACCCCCGAGGCTGAATTTTCTGTTCAGAACAGCTGCCAGGGAGACAATACAATGTTCAATAACCTGACAACAAACGGGCCTGTTCAGTATTTCCTCTGGGATTTCGGCGACGGACAGTCCGGAACGTCCAACGGCAATATTTCGCACCAGTATGACAATACCGGGAATTATAATACCAGGCTCATCGCCGTTACAAGCAATAACTGTAAGGACACGTTTAACCTTTATGTAGCGATCAATCCAAAGCCTTCTGTCTTCTTTAGTTTCCCAAACGGCAATCCGCAAATATACGAGGGCGGGTCCATTACCGTTACCGCTACAGGAGATTTCAACAGCCTGACATGGTCTAACGGACAAACATCCAATCCGGTTACATTGACCCAGGGAGGACATTATACTGTGACAGTGACAAACAATGCCGGCTGCAACAATACGGGGCAATTCGACTTAATGACATTGTCTTTTAACGGCCAGCCTGCAATTACAAGCAATGTTCTTACACCCAACGGGGACGGGGTCAACGAAACCTTTATTATAGAGAACGTGGGAATATACAGCAAATGCGAGGTTTCGATCTACACTATGTACGGTGAAAGAATTTATATCTCCGATTATGTTTACCAGAACACATGGAACGGTGACGGGCGTGATGAGGGAGCGTATTATTACATCATCGATACAGATCAGGGCATCTTTAAGGGATGTATCAATATTTTGAAATAACGTATTAAATCATTTATAAAATGAGAAACATATATATATCGGTTCTGTTTGTTGCCGGGATGGCAATTACAGTCAGTAGCAGCATCGCTCAGTCGTTACTTCCGAACAATCAGTTCATATACAATAAGTACTCTTTGAATCCGGCTTATGCAGGGTACGAAGAATGTTTTGAGGGGTATTTTACCAGCAGGCAAAACTGGTCCGGTTTTGAGAATGCACCCAGAACAAGCATCGTCTCTGTAAACGGTCCGGTCTGTGGCGGGTCAGGTATCGGTGGCTATATTACAAATGACCAGTACGGGATATTTCAGAATACCCGCTCAATGCTGACCTATGGTTATCACATAAAACTGGGCCAGAACCAGAAACTTCATTTTGGTCTTTCAGCGGGGCTATTGCATAGCAACATTAATTATTCGGCCATATCAAACAGAAACAATAACAACAATAATGGTAATAGTGTAAATGATCCTGTCATCTTCACTGACGGGCGTTCTGACGAGTGGGCATTTGATGCTGCATTCGGGATAGTATATCAGTATAAGAACTGGAACGTGGGAATGGCTTTCCCGAGTATTTTAGAAGTACAGGTAAGGAATGCGTCCAATAGTATGAAGTTCTATGCGTCAAACATATTTAACATCAATAAGAATCTCCAGATAGAGCCATCAATTGTTGTTGACATGCCTGATAAAAACTCAGTTCTTTTTGATATTTCTGCAGTCGCTGTTATCCAGAAGCAGGTCCGGCTGGGACTTCAGTTCAGTAAATGGGGCACATTCGGAATAGCCGCAGGTTTTCTTTTTAACAGATACAGCCTGGGTTATTCTTATGAATTTTCGACGACAGGACCATTGGGAAATTCATCCGGATCACATGAGATCACACTTGGGGTTATTCTCGGGAAAAGTAGCAAGATAAATAATAAGATCCCCTTTGTAAAATCAGGTGAGCCTTATAATGACTGGGTTGAGTAAGTATTTATTAATTTAATCTCTGCTGTTATGAAAGTATTTAGCGGATTATTACTGTTTGCCCTGATAGTTTCTTTAAGCATATCGGGGTTTTCGCAACCGGTGATATCGGTAAGCCCCACATCTTTTAACGTGACGCTTAATGGTTGTAATGCTACTACCGTCAGGCAAGTTACAATATATAATTCTGGGACAGCAGACCTGATCTATACTACAAGTATTATTACGCAAACCGGAACAGCATTTGGAACCGACATTGCTTTGCTGGGAGCAGAAGATGTGGGATATCTTAATGATGTTTATCAGAAATTGCTTGCTACCGGAAGATTTAGTTCGATCACAATATATAATGTCAGGTACATTACACCAACGTTGGCCGAGTTGCAGAACTATGCTGCTGTTTTGGTATGGTCCGACTGGGATTATTTCGATCCTGTTGCCCTGGGTGATGTCCTTGCAGACTATGTGGATCAGGGAGGCGGTGTTGTATGTGCTGCTTTCCAGACAGCCGGCTGGTCGGGCGGTGGTTATCTTGAAGGCCGGTGGTTAGCGGAGGGATATAATGTTTTCAACAGTTTTGATTATACAAGCGGATATATCACCCTGGGAGTTGTGGCACTCCCGGGTCACTCGTTGTGGAATAATGTAACAAGTTTCGATGGAGGATCTTATTGTTACCGGCCATATGGGGCAACACTTACTTCCGGCTCAACACTTATCGCCAGCTGGTCGGACGGAGAACCATTTCTTGCTACAAAAGTGGTCAACAAAACCAACCGGGTTGATATTGGCTTCTGGCCACCTTCTACAGATTATACCTCAAACGGATGGCTCTCCTCTACAGATGGCGATATTATTATGGCCAACGCACTTGAGTATGCAATACAACCGCCATGGCTTACGATTACAAGTAATAAAACCGATACAGTATCTCCGGGCGGTTCCATCGTTGTAGATCTGTTATTTGATGCAACGGGACAGAATGCGGGCATCTATACTTCATCTATGGTTATAAACTCAAACGACCCGCTTCTTCCTTCTGATACCGTGGTTTGCAACCTTACAATTAACGGAGATCCGTCTATGGCGATTTCCGATACCTGTATTCATTTTGATACGACATATGTTACCGGACACCAGTCGAAGTTTTTGACATTTTACAATGATGGCTGTGATACACTGATATTAAGTAATATTACAACTGCACCTCCATTCTCGGTCACTCCAGGTAATCTCAGAGTACTGCCTTTTGATTCAGATTCAGTTCAGGTAACCTATTCTCCTGTTATTGTCGGAAATTCCTCCGGAAATCTTGCTATTGTTTCAAATGATTACAACACCTCAGTTTGCTTAACCGGAGTAGGAAGATCTTCCGATATTATTATCAGTACAGATCCTGATTCAATATATGTTTCTCTTACAGGTTGTAACGATTCTATAATAGTGCCTTTAGAGATCACCAACTCAGGAACAGCCGATTTGATTTATAATATCGAAATGGAAGGAGCGACAGCCCCTTCCGGATACTGTACCCCGATCTATACCTATTGCTGTCCTGATGGCTGTGGTGATGCGGATGTGATAAACGATTTTACCTTTAATACTATCAGCAATCTGGGCTCCGGCTGCAACGGACAACCTGACGGTTATGTCTATTATACCAATCAATCAACGACAGTAATTCCGGGCAATACATACAATATAAGCATGTCTGCAGGCTCCTACCGTGAAGGTTTTGCCGTCTGGATAGACTATAACCGGGATGCTGACTATGAAGATGCCGGGGAATTTGTTTATGGATCTCCCACATACGGATACGGTCCGTTTACCGGGACTGTCACAATTCCTGCAAATGCGTCTTTAGGAAAAACAAGAATGAGGGTCAGGTGCGTATATACGACCGTGTTAAATGCATCAAGTTATTGTTCAAGCTACTCATATGGCGAAGTAGAAGAATATAATGTGGTTATCGGTGAGATATTTGTATCGCCATCCCCTGTTGCTGATACCGTTTCCGGTGGTAATACCTCAATAGTAAATGTGGAGTTTGATGCCACAGGATTGACTACCGGAATATATAATGCTAATCTTATTATAAATTCTAATTGCCCCGCAAATCCTACTGTTACAATTCCCTGCACTCTTAATATGATAGGTACTCCCGATATATCATATTCACCTGTATGCCTCGATTTCGACTCCATATTCCAGTATGTTTCAGCAATAGACAGCGTTTTAATAAACAACGCCGGTTGCGGCGATATAAATATTACAAGCATTACTCATTCTAACAGCGCATTCACGGTAAGCCCTGTTTCGTTTACCGTTCCGGCATATCAAAGCAGGTATTTGCATGTGACTTTCAACCCGCAGGCATCAGGTCCTTATTATGACACGCTTCGCATTCTGAATAACGATTCTACTATTACCGTCTGCCTTTATGGCTATGCTCTTATGCCTCCCGAAATATCAATAAGTCCGGCCTTTCTGAATGTTACCATCAATACATGCTTTGATTCCACTACTGTACCTCTAACAATATCGAACATAGGGGATACGGGCCTGACATGGAATATTATGTCGGATGTCGGTGTAACTGCAGATGATTTTGATCCCGGCATTGACTGGGGGCTCTGGTCTTCCATCAACCTTGGCAGTGCTTCTGCAGGCTGCGGTTCATATTCTGCACCCAATACCCTGTGGTTCGATGGCAACGGAACACGTGAAGCAGTAACAAGGAACATCAATACATATTTAGGAGGGGTAATAGAATTCTACCTGAAAATCGGCGCCGGATCATTTCCATGTGAAACGGCCGATGGAGGTGAAGATATCATTCTGCAATATTCAAATAACGGTGGCGGCAGCTGGACTACCATCACTACTTTTTATGCCGGAACTCATGCTAATTTCACTTTAGAACAGATACCCATTCCGCCTGCAGCCAGAACCACTTCAACAAGGTTCAGGTGGACTCAGCCGAGCAACAGCGGTTCATCATGCGACAACTGGGCGCTTGATAATGTCAGGTTTTTAAACATCTCAAACAATCTGTCATTCAGTTCCACTTCGGGTACAATTGTGCCAGGCAACAATATCGTAATATCGGTTACCTTTCATACTTTCGGTTTGTCCCCTGGTGTATATAATCAGACCCTGATAATCACATCTAACGATCCTCTTAGTCCGGTCGATACCATACCTACAACACTCGTATATAATGGATATCCTATCATTGACGTATCTGATAATTGTATCGAATTTGATACAATAATGCAGTTCACAGTTAAAACAGATACTTTTATTATCAGTAATACCGGTTGCGATACTTTAAAAATAACCAGTATTATGCATTTATCTCCGGCTTTCTCTACTAACGTTAATTCCCTCACTATACTACCAGACGCTTCTGGAATTGTAATTGTCACGTACCAGCCGACACTGATAGGCCATTCTTATGATACGTTGCGTATTTACAATAATGATTCAAATATCAGAATATGCCTGCATGGGTATGCTCTAAGTCCTCCTGAGATATCTTTCAATCCCACTTCATTAAGTGCGACAATTAATACCTGTAATGATTCTGCTATTGTACCGCTGACAATTTATAATACCGGAGACCAAAACCTGACATGGAATATTGCGTCTGATGCAGGCATTACATTCGACGATTTTGAACCGGGCATCGACTGGGGCCTCTGGTCATCCATTAATCTGGGCAGCGCGTCTGGCGGTTGCAGTGCATATGGCGGCGCAAATGCATTGTGGTTTGATGGTAACGGTACGCGTGAGGCCGTGACAAGAAATTTTAATACTTATACCGGCGGTATCATAGAATTTTACCTGAGGATAGGATCCGGAAGTTATCCCTGCGAGCAGGCTGATGCCGGAGAGGATGTTCAACTCCAATACTCAAATGACGGAGGCTCCACATGGACGACCATTACCACGTTTTATGCAGGTACTCATGTCAGTTTCACTCTTGAGCAAATAAGTATTCCGCCTGCTGCAAGAACTTTTTCGACCCGGTTCCGGTGG
>CAZEWB010000097.1:0-2948 GCA_964515655.1 uncultured Bacteroidales bacterium | reverse complement strand
AATTACAGCAACAACCTTTAGCATATCTCCATATGTTTTCTTTAGAAATTTATATAACGACCTTTCATACAGTTCAACTTCTGGAACCATTATCCCTGGAAGCAATACCGTTGTTAATGTTACGTTCCTTACAACCGGGCTGATCTCCGGGATCTATCAATCAAATATAATAGTTACATCCAACGATCCTCTAAGTATTGTTGATACTATTCCCTGTACATTGACATACAATGGTTACCCGGTCATTTCCGTATCTGATAATTGCCTGCTGTTTGACAGCATTATGCAATGGACTTCTGCATCAGATACATTGGTATTCAGTAATACCGGTTGCGATACCCTGGTTGTTTCTGATATCGTTTTCTCTGATCCTGCTTATAGTTTGTCCGACACATCAATCACATTATTACCTGGCATCTCAAAAAATATAATTGTGACATTCCTTCCTACAACCCCGGGCCCGCATAATGACACCCTTCATGTTTTAAATAATGATGTATTAAAGAACATTTGCCTGCGCGGCTATGCATTCAGCCCACCGGAACTTGTTTTTGATCCCGACTCGATAAATGTTACAATAAATGACTGTAGCGATACAATTACGGTACCGTTGACTATAACCAATGAAGGTGACACTACGCTGAGCTGGGGTTTGACCCTCCCGTATGGCGGCGCCGGAGGTGCACTTCAATTTGACGGATCGGATGATTATGTGGATCTGGGCACATGGTTCAACTACCAGACATTTACCATAGAAATGTGGGTAAAAGCGGGAACATGGCAGAACCAGTATGCCGATATTTTTGACAATAACCATACAGGCTCCAGATCTATTGTCCTGCAACAAAATTCCACCAACCTGAATCAATACGGATGGGGCACCAATGACGGAGGAAGCGGAGCATTATTTACCCTGAATTCAAACCAATGGACACATATTGCATTGACGAGAGACGGAGGTTCAAGAACAAATAAGGTTTACATAAACGGAACCTTGTATTCAACTTTTACAGGAACCGGCAATGTCCCTTACGATGGCAGTCAGTTTTTCCGTTTGTGCAGATGGGGCGGAGGAGGAAGAAACTGGAACGGCACAATGGACGAGGTCCGTGTATGGAATACAGTCCGTTCTGGTCCGGAGATCGCCGGTAATATGAACGATAATCTTTCAGGCAATGAAGCGGGATTGGTCGGGTACTGGAATTTTAATGAAGGAGCAGGGACAGTGCTGACAGATGTTTCAGGTCATGCACATGATGGTACTATCATAAGCTCAACGTGGGTTGGATCAGGTGCTTCCATACATTCTTTTGTGACCACCGATACAACATCGGGAAGCACTACTGAAGGGACTTCCACCATTGTTGATGTTATCTTCACCAGTTCAGGCCTGATATCTGGTGTTTATCCATCAGAGATAATCATTTCATCTAACGACCCCCTCCATCCTACCGATACAATACCCTGCACTCTTACCGTGAATGGTTTTCCCGTCATGAGCATTTCGGATACCTGCCTTCAGTTCGATACTATCATGCAGTGGCAGTCGGATGTCCGGTCGTTTATTATTTACAACACGGGTTGTGATACTTTGTTTGTGAATGACATTTCTTCATTGCTGCCTGAATTTGTTCCGGATATTGATTATTTAATTATTCTCCCGGATGATTCTGCTGTTATCAGTGTGACCTTTAATCCTACTACTGTTGACACTTTCAACATACAACTTACACTTCAGACCAACGATGGTGATACTTCTCTTTGTATGACCGGCATGAGTGTTCCCCCGCCAACACTGTCTTTCCAGCCCGATTCGATTGACATTACAGAGTTTTTATGTGCCGATTCGGTTGTAGTGCCCATAACTATTTATAACAATGGACAGGGTATTTTGTATTATAACCTCGAGCCGCAGGACTATTATGCAACCTTCGATGGAAACGGCGATTATGTGAGCATTCCGGATGACGCTTCACTGAGGCTTTCATCTGCATTTACCATTGAAGCATGGATAAAACCTGCCAGTCTCTCATCTTATATGCAGGTTATAAGCAAATTCCCGGCGTCCAGTAATTATTCATGGCAGATGAATACAACCAATACCGGTAAACTCAGGATTGATCTGAGTAATAATGGAACATCTTATGGTAATATTATATCAGTAGCTTCTATAACTGCCGGCGTGTGGAATCATGTTGCAGCTACATGGAACGGCACAACCGTTAAATTATTTATTAACGGGGTTGAGGATGCAGCAACACTGCCATACACAGGCATATTGTACGGCGCGGCAACACCTGTTGATATCGGCAGGGCGTCGGGAAGTAATAACCAGATGTTCACGGGGCAGATCGATGAAGTACGGGTATGGAATTACCCGAGGACCAACCCTGAAATAAGTTCGGCAATGTACAGTTCCGTTCCGGGGAGTACGCCCGGATTGGTAGGATACTGGAATTTCGATCACCAGTCAGGTGCCGACATGACCCCATATGATAATGACGGGACATTCAACGGTAATGTTACAACTTTAACTGATTATGGATTTATATCATACCCGCTAAGTGCAGATACGCTTGGGTATGGAGATTCCTCGGTTGTTGATGTTGTTTTCGATCTTTCTTTGATGACCCCGGGTATATATTCTTCGCAGATAATAATCAATTCGAACGACCCGCTGAATCCTCTTGATAGCATACCCTATTCAATAACTATCTATGATAAACCTATAGCACCCGTTGCTGCCGATACTTCCGTATGCGACGGACAGGCTGTGCCGGACCTTACTGCAACAGGCACAAGTATTATCTGGTATAATGATACAGGTATCGTTCATCTCGGCAATGTCTTTACAACAGGAGAGACCGCCATTGGAACTTATGTCTATTATGTGACCCAGACGATAAATGCATGCGAAGGATACCGCGATACTGTAACATTGAATATTT
>CAZEWB010000096.1:0-9522 GCA_964515655.1 uncultured Bacteroidales bacterium | reverse complement strand
GGGGCAAACACTGATTTTCAAAAACAACCAGTTTTCTTTTAAGCACTAACTCGTAGCAGTCTTTTGGTAAATTAATTATAAAAAAGTAGGTTTGATGTCAGAAAATAAATATCAGTATGCATAGAATTTCTTCACTGTTAGGATATCTCCTGATTTTTCTGATCCCGTTTCACTCCAGCGCAGACGAAGGCATGTGGCCGGTGAATATGCTCAAAGACAGTGTTATAAAGATCATGAAACAGCGGGGGCTGCTCCTTAATTATGAGGATATTTACAACAGTTCGGGACCCTCACTTAAAGATGCAGTGGTGGTTTTTGGCGGCGGATGTACCGGTGAAATAATTTCGGCCGAAGGGCTTGTTCTTACAAATCATCATTGCGGTTACGGATCGATTCAGTCGGTGAGCACGATAACGAACGATTATATCAGCAACGGATTCTGGGCGGCGGAATTCAAAGACGAGATACCGGTGACTTCACTTCAGGTCAGGATACTTTCGGAAATGACAGATATCACGGCTGCATTACTTAAGGGAATAACAGCACAGATGACCGAGGCTCAGAGGTTTTCGCAACTGCAGGCAAATTTCAGCGATCTGTTTCCTTCTGAAAAAAAGGACCCTTTTTCTGAAACTTTAGCGATGGCTTTTTACTCCGGGAACTCATATTACAAAGTTGTATACAGGATTTTTAAAGACATCCGTCTTGTCGGAACGCCTCCATCGTCCATCGGAAAGTTCGGTGGCGACACCGACAACTGGATGTGGCCGAGGCATACCGGTGATTTCAGCATATTCCGTATTTATGCAGACGAAAAGAATCAGCCTGTCGGATATAGTTCAACCAACAAACCATACAAGCCGGCAAAGTTCATGGAAATATCTCTTGACGGAGTAAAAAAAGGCGACTTTACCATGGTGCTTGGTTTCCCCGGCTCAACCGAAGAATATCTTCCATCAAGCATTGTTGATTTCAAAAGGAACTTCGAAAATCCCGCCCGCATTTCCATGCGCGATAAACGCCTTGAGATAATCGGATCTTTCATGATGAACAACGATACGATAAAACTGAAATACACAAATAAACATGCGGGGATCGCTAACGCATGGAAAAAATGGATAGGTGAAAACAAGGGTCTCGACCGCCTTAACGCTATTGAAAAGAAAAAGCAATTCGAGCAGGGATTTCAGACATGGGCAGCTTCAAAACCCGAATATTCAGGATTGCTTGATGCGTATAAAAAGCAGGTCGAAACAAATAAAGAGATGCTGCTAGCGGATGTATATTATAACGAGGCATTACTGGCAGTTGAATTAATAAGATTTGCCGGTAACTTCAAAGATATTTCCGACTGGACCACATGGAAAGAAGATGTCCTTAAAGCAAAACTCGAAGAAGTTAAAGGCAAGGCAAAAGGGTTTTATAAAAACTTCGACAAAAGGGTTGATAAGGAATTGTTCAAATCCATGATAAAGTCGTATATTTTCCTTGCTCCCGCAAAACATCAGGCTGATCTCGCTAGCCTTTATAAAAAATACAAGACCATTGACAACTGGGCCGAAGTGATCTATTCGAAATCTGCTCTTACCGACGAGAAACGCCTGCTCTCTCTTCTTGACAACTTTATGAAAACCGGAAACAACACTTTAAAGAAAGATCCCTTCGTGATACTTAGCCAGATCATTTCTGAAAAACAAAAAGAAATAAGTACGGTTGTAACTAAATACGATACTTCTACCGACAGCCTGAACAGGATCTATATGAAAGCCCAGATGGAGTACCAGCCGGACAAAATGCTCTTCCCCGATGCAAATTTTTCCATGCGTATTTCCTTTGGAAAGATAGCAAGTTATTTTCCCGCTGACGGAGTGGAGTACGATTACCGCACAAATGTTTTTGGCATATTAGAGAAAAAAGCCCTTGAAGTTTACGATTATGTTGTTGACGAAAAACTCGAAAATCTTATCAGGAACAAAGACTTCGGTCCCTACGCGCAGAACGATACCATGTATGTCTGCTTCACCGGCTCCAACCACACCACCGGCGGCAATTCCGGCAGTCCCGTAATGGATGCAAGAGGACGCCTCATCGGCATCAACTTCGACCGAAACTGGGAAGGCACCATGAGCGACATAATGTACGATCCCGACATGTGCCGCAATATAACCCTCGACGTCCGTTACATATTTTTTATTGTCGACAAATACGCCGGCGCAACAAGAATAAAGAACGAGATGATGCGGGCGGTAGTGAGATAATTATGGGGCCGTTTCAAAACCCCACGTATTGTCATCCTGAGCGCAGCGAAGGATCTAAAGTGCTCTGATGATGAGATTCTTCGCTCTGCTCAGAATGACAAATGGGTTTGTTCTATAATTACCAACCCGAGCACCGCTAACCCGTTTATAAAAAAAACTTTTACAGCATCGCGTTTTTTCTTATCTTTACATAAAAATAATGTATTACAAAACCAAAAATATACAACCATTAGCAACAATAGCCACCTACGCACGACAAAAAATGAAAATAAATATAATTATACTGCTGATTGTGGTTTTTGCCGGTAAAGGCTATACACAATCATTCCCAGGCGGTTTTATCGAAAACGGGATGGATACAGTTGTAAGACCAAAACTGGATTCAACTGAGATCGCAGGATTTATGCCGCAACGCGGCTTGTTTACTTTTCCTGCCCCTTATAATACTGAGGGAGTAAGAATTACTAATGCCAGCGATTGCCAGGGTAATGATTGTGTGCAGTACATAGGTTATTCATACTGGAGAAATTCAAATAACCACGTTGGCTGTGATTCCATGCTGATCTTTGTAGGACTTGATAAATCAAATGGCGGGACAGGACCAACATTATTCAGTTACAATAAAGTTACTGATCAGGTCAGGAATCTTGGACCTTTGTTCGAGCCATCCAGTGGATTTAACTGGTATGGTGGTGATGGATGGTATTTTAGCGCCACTGTACCGACCAAACTATATGTAAAGGGATGGTCTGCTCTTATGAGATACGATGTAATTACCCACGAATTGGATACGATTATTGATGTGAAAACCTTTATGGGAACGGATAATTATATATGGCAATGCCATAGCAGCAACAACGACAGGATGCATTCATTTACCTTACGCGAAGGCGGAACATGGGCAGTATTAGGCAGCGGGGTTTACGATGAACTATTGGATACAACCTATTACTACCCTGTAATTGGTGACCTTGATGAATGCCAGGTCGACAAAAGCGGGAAATGGCTGTTAATAAAAGAAAATATCGATTCTCAATACGGAGAGGATAACCGGATCATTAATTTAGAGACCGGAGAAGAAAGAATACTACTGGATCAGAACGGAGCAGCAGGGCATTCCGACAATGGTTTTGGATTTATGGTTGCTGCAGACAACTGGGGCGAAGTAGGGGATACCAAGTTGTGGAACTTTAGTGATGATCCTTTTGTGGGAACAAGAGTAATGAGGGGCCGTTACTGGTCTGATTTTACAGGAAGCGGATACAGCTCCTGGCACGCATCATTCTCCAATGCAAAAGATACAACTGAAGTTCCTATTTATTATCAATATGCTGTTGCCAGTGCTGCCTCTGAGAATGGATGCCCAAGATGTGATGAGATCACCGCATTCCGTTTGGATACCACCCTTGATGTTTTGGTCATCGCACCATCCATGACTGATTTTAGTAAAACCGGAGGTTCGGGAGATACACTGCCGAATTATTCGAAGTGCCCAAAAGGAAATGTCGACATTACCGGAAAATATTTTATCTGGAGCTGTAATATCGGTTCAAACCGGCTGGACGTGTTTATTGCCAAAATCCCTTCACAGCTTCTTGTTCCTGATTCTGCATCAACTTCTGTTTCCTGTTTCGATGAAAAAAACGATCTGATTAAAATATATCCTAACCCTGCAACAGATTTCCTTACTATCGAATTAAACGGGACAGCTTATTTATCTGTTCATGATATTACCGGAAAATTAATATGGAAAGGTTTTGTTGATCATTCAAAAACACTTGATTTTAGTAGGATGGAGAATGGAGTATATATTTGTAATATCCTGTCAAAAAATTATTCTTCGGTAAAAAGATTTGTGATTTCGAAATAGATATAAATGATGTGGAATCTATGCACTCCCCCGCGCTCCGCTAGCCCGTTTATAAAAAAACTTTTACAACATCGCGTTTAATATACCTTGTGCCATTATACTGGTACTAATCTCGTGATTATGTCATTTTCTTAATATTTTCCATGTATCTGCCAATATAATGATACTTTCACGACAATTATACCGGTTTTAGCGTTAATGTTGAAAAATGCCATTATATTGATATATATATTGCATAATCAAATAATATGAGTACATTTGACAATTCATTGCCAATATAATGATACAATGTTATGAAAATTGAAGAATTGGGAAAACTAATAAAACACAGAAGGATGGTATTGGGGCTAACCATTAGGGAATTAGCCGACCTTACCGGCATGTCCAAGACTACAATTTCTCAAATCGAACTTGGTAATAGCAATCCGACATTTGAGGTATTGCAAAGTATTTTTGAATATCTCAATTTGGAAATTAAAGTGGAAGTTAAAAACGAAAATAATAAAAAATGAGGCCAGGAAATAAACTGGAAGTCATCTATAAAGGAAATATCAAGGCCGGGGAACTTTGGGTTGATGATGACGGTTATCATTTTGAATATGATAATGCCTTTATTGAAGATGTTACCACCCGACCAATTTCGGTCAATATGACTAAGAGCCGGAAAACTTATCATTCCAAAGAATTATTTCACTACTTCAGGTCCATTCTTAGCGAAGGCGAGAACAGAGAACAAATTTGTAAAGCATTAAATATTGACCCCAGTGATGATTGGAGCCTATTGGTATTAACCTGTCAATATGATACGATCGGAGCGATAACTGTAAAAAATACAGAACATGGCACAGTGTAACGGATGTCTTAAGGATAACACAAAAGGATTTTGTTCGTCCTGTGCTTCAATTTTATTTGACCGCTCAAAAGTTAGTCCTCAACTAAAATTCAATTGGGAAGATATTTCAAAAAGAATTGATGGCCAGCCTATGGGGTTTAGTATCTCAGGAGTTCAGCGAAAAGGATTTATTGGAAAACCAAGGGGGATAGAGCTTGTTCCAAAAATGGATGTAAATGAAAAATCTCAGTATATTATAAAACCGATGTTGTCAAGGTTTAATTTGCCGGACCAGTCGCCCGCAAATGAACATGTAACCATGCAAATGGCCAGACAACTTTTTGGCATCAGAATAGCCGGATGTGCTTTTATGTACTTTGCCAATGGAACTCCCGCATATCTCACCAGGCGTTTTGATTATGATGATAATGGCGAAAAATTAAATCAGGAAGATTTCGCATCAGTTCTTCAGGCGGATCATAAATATTCATCAAAAACTTATCAGGATGTCGGGGAAAGGCTTGGCCCGTTAAACAGAGTTGATTTTCTTCGGATCCTGATATTCAATTTCCTTACCGGCAATGGTGATGTTCATTTAAAAAACATTTCACTGTTGGAAACCGCGGATGGTGACATGATGTTATCACCTTCGTATGATTTAATGAATACCAAAATTCATGTTACCGATAATTTATTGGCGTTGAATTTATTTAAAGAATTTGAACAAACCAATCTTCCACTGGGAGAAAAATATAATTATAAGGGTGAGGACTTTATTGAATTTGGAAAGCGTTTAAAGATCAGAGAACCTGTTATTACAAAAATTATTGACACATTTAATAAAAAAGAAAGTGAGATATTAGCTATGGTTGACAAGTCATTTTTATCTGATGATGCCAGAAAATTGTACAAAAATAATGTAGTAGAAAATTACAAATTGTTCAGGCAAACTACGCCCGATAAGAGATAATCTGCCTCTTGTGTGTTACCCCATTATACATTCGCTCGCTTGCAGCGAGTGAATGTATATTTTTGTTTTGATATTTCAAACTTGTTCAATCTCTGTTTTGTGAAAATACTGTTCAAGTTTTTTTCGTACTTTTGTTTCATAACAATAGCTTTTTGCTTTCATTTTAATTGGAGTTAAAATTTATTGCAATTAGCTATTGTTTTTTTATATTAAACTCATTGGTATTATTGAGTTGTAAACAAAATAATGTTTACTTATCCTGACGCGAATGGCGACACGCGAGCGATTGGGGAGGGCTTTTGCCAATTGCAGACTACCGACTGTCAATTGCAGACTGCCAATTGCAGACTGCCGACTGCCAATTGCAGACTGCCGACTGTCAATTGCAGACTGCCGACTGAATTTCTTATATGAATTTAACCCCAACTATAGTTATATCGTCAACCTGCTCGTGGTGGGCCTTCCAGTCTTCGAAGACGCGGGTGAGTTCTTTGTGCTGTTCTTCGAGCGGAAGTTCTGAGATACCGGAAAGGAGATGTCTGAATTTACTTGAGGGATATTTTTTCCCTTTTTCGCCTCCGAACTGATCGCGGTAGCCGTCGGAATAAAGATACAGTATGTCGCCTTCCTGAATGTCTATTGTCTGTATCGAGAATCTCTGCATCGTTTCGTAGCGGCCAATGGGCATGCGGTCGGCTTTGAGTTCTATCATTTCTTTTTTTCGCATGATGATGGCCGAATTGTACGCGCCGGAGAATTCCAGTTGTTTTGTGGTAGTATCAAACACGCATAGTGAAATGTCCATTCCGTCCTTCATCTCGAATCCGTCGCGCTGTATCTTGAATGAACGGATGACCTCTTTGCGCAATCGGGTCAGCACAACTCCGGGATGCGTTATGTATTCTTTAACGACAATTTCTCTGAGGAACGTCATCCCCAGCAGGCTCATGAAAGCGCCGGGAACTCCGTGTCCCGTGCAGTCGGCGACCGACACAATCACCTTTTCTTCAACTTTGGCTATCCAGTAAAAATCGCCCGAGACGATGTCCCTCGGCTTATAGAAAACAAAATGGTCTGCAACAAGTTCTTTAAAGGCAGACGACGGCGGCAGCATGGAATTCTGTATCTGGAGAGCATACCTGATGCTGTCGGTGAGTTCTTTCTTCTGCTTCACTATCTCGTCCCTCTGGGTAAGAGCCATATTACGCTGCGACTCTATCTCGTCCCTCTGCGAACGTATTTCTTCCTTCTGCTGCATTATTTCTTCTTCGGCCTGTTTTATAATGCTAATGTCGGAATCAATTGCCACTATTTTAATGAACTCCCCGCTGTCGTTAAATATAGGAGTGAGTGTTGTATGCGACCATATTTTTTTGCCTGATTTAGATTCTATCAGCGATTCGTATTGGCAGCTCTTTCCCGTTCTGATAAGTTCATCAACCTGCGTTTTTATATTCTTATTGGAGCTGTTTACAAGAATACTCTTTCCTTTCAGTGCAATAAGTTCATGCAGCTTATATCCGTAAAGTCTTGTAAAGCCCTGGTTGATCCATTCGATATTGCATTCTGCATCTGTTATAAGCACTGCGTTATCTGTTTCTCTGGCAACAAGTGAAAGTTTTTCGAGTTCTTTGTTTGTAGCTTCTAACTGTTCGGCCTGGACAGTTATTTCCTCTTTCTGCTGAAGTATCTCTTCTTTCTGTTCCATTATCTCAGCAGTTCTCTCCTTCACGATCTGCTCAAGGCGAATTTTGGCCTGCTCAAGGCGGCGGACGTTCAGTTTAATGATCAGCCACAAAAGCGCAAGTCCCAGAACAACGTAAACTATCCACGCCCATATCGTGCGGTACCATGGGGAAAGTATTTCGAAACTGTAAGAAGATTCCCCTGTCTCTATCCCGTAAATATTTCTTGCTTTTACTTTGAATGTGTATTCGCCTTCGCGCAGGTTGGTGAATTCCTTTTTATTTTCGCTGCTCCACGGCGACCACTCTTTCTGCCTGCGATCGCCTTCGAGAAAATAACTGTATTCGTTGTAACTTTCATTGTCGAACTCGGGAACGGAGAAATTAAAGACCATGTCGTTAAGTTCGTACGGAATCACCGGTATCTGTCCCGGATCCTGTTGGGATACAGAGATAAGAACACCATTGCTGTCGGATACGAATACTCCTCCGAAAATCACCGAATCGTTTCGCAGGGAAACATTGCGGATTAGCGAATACTTTTGTTGTTCTTTGCTCACGGGCAGACCGGGAACATATTTGTACAGGGTCTTGGAAGACACGAACCAGAGAAGGCTGTCACCGTCGTTGTAATATGTTTCTATGTCGCGGAGGCGTCTGTGCGATGAAGAATCGACCTGCCATGCCTCTCCTTTCTTTTCAAGAAAAATAAGATGCTGACGGTTGTTTTTCTTTACTACTGCAACATATCTGTTTTTGATCTTAAATATATCGGAATAATCATAATTTATCGCGGACAGCGCGCCGCCCAAAAGATCTTTTTTCTGAATGAATTTTCCGGCTTTTGTATCATAGATAAAAATGCCTTTATCGGTCAGAAACAGCAGGTCGTTGTCGGGTTTTGCAATTGAATTGAATTGTATGTCTTTTATTTCGGGATGCTTTTTTTCGTCGAAAAATTCAGGAATGATCTTAATAGAGCCGTTGCTGCTGCTTATCTTCAGCCTGACCGGTTTTTTCCCGACAAGACACCATACTTCATTTTTACTTATCTGGAACAGGCTTCCGGGAGAGTCGGAAAATTCTGCAAGACTTTTGCTTTCCGTCCATTTTCCGTCGGCATATCTTATCTGAAACAGGTTATTTCCGTCGGGAACGAATATCATGTTAGAATCAAAGGGCGACTGATAAAGTCCGAATGAGACCAGCCTGCTTATATTTTTTGCATTCTTACCTTCAATTTCCCAGATGCCGTCAGTAGCCGTTGCGAGGAATTTTACCTGTCCGCCTATTTTGTATGTTTTAAGATCAAAGACCTGAATGGCGTTCTTTCCGGCGATCTCGGGAACGGGATAGAAATAATTATTTTCGAAATAATGAAGACCGAGATTTGAACTGGCATATATCTGCCCCTTGTATCTGATGACGTTGTAAATACTTCCAACCAGTCCCGATCTTTCGTCCCATGTGCTTATAGGGTTTTGTATTTCGAGGCGTGAAATTCCATAGGTAAGGGCTGCCCACAATCCGCCGCGGCTGTCCTGGAAAAGGAAATGCACGGTCTGGCTTTGGAGTCCGTTATCCTTATAAATATGCTGAACGATCTTTCCTGTTTTATCAATAATTACAATAACGCTTCTTATGGTTGCAAGGGCATAACGGCCGTCTCTTAGTGCAATGGCGTGGTACAACTGGTTTTCGGCAAGGAAAGCGTCCGTTTCGGCAATTGCTTTTTCGTCGAAATATTTTTTTGTGAGAACATCATCTTCGTTGGTTGCTTCGGGATCATACACAAACAATCCGCCTGCTCCGACAAGGATTTTGTCTCCGTATGGTTCCATGAACCAGGTGCCGATCTTCTGCCCGCCCCTTGCAAGTTCAAGTGAGTCACGTCCGATCTTATACAA
>CAZEWB010000095.1:8747-9532 GCA_964515655.1 uncultured Bacteroidales bacterium | reverse complement strand
CAGGCGGCCTTATTTACGGTTACGATGGCGTAAAAGATGCACTTGCCACCGGAAGGGGCAGGATTGTGCTCAGAGCGAAGACCGAGATCGAAAATGACGGAAATGCAGAAAGAATAATCATTACAGAAATTCCGTACCAGGTCAACAAAGCTGAACTTATAAAGAAGATCGCCGACCTCGTGAACGAAAAGAAAATTGAAGGTATTTCCAATGTCAATGATGAATCCGACAGGCAGGGTATGAGAATAGTCGTTGACATCAAAAGAGATGCAAATTCCGGAGTGGTCCTTAATACATTATTTAAAATGACCCCGCTGCAGACCTCTTTCAGCGTTAATAATATCTGCCTTGTCAACGGACGCCCGAAAATGCTGAACTTCAAGGAACTTATTCATTATTTTGTTGAGCACCGTCACGAAGTGGTGATACGCCGTACAAAGTATGAACTCGATCAGGCAGAAAAGAAAGCTCACATACTCGAAGGACTTCTTATCGCTCTCGACCATCTTGACGCTGTTATCGCACTCATCAGGAAGTCGAAAACTGTTGATGAAGCTAAAGAAGGTCTCATGACCGCCTTTAAACTTACCGAAATCCAGGCCAAGGCCATTCTCGAAATGCGCCTGCAGAAACTCACCGGACTCGAACGTGAAAATATCAGAAATGAATATAATGAACTCGTAAAACTTATCGAATTCCTGAAGAATATTCTTTCTGATGAAGAACTGCGCTTTAAAATAATCAAGGATGAATTACTTGAAATAAAAGCAAAGTATGGTGATGAA
>CAZEWB010000095.1:5049-8737 GCA_964515655.1 uncultured Bacteroidales bacterium | reverse complement strand
CGGAAGCATATATTATTTCACTGCGGCGTTCATCACCATACTTTGCTTTTATTTCAAGTAATTCATCCTTGATTATTTTAAATAAAAGCAAAGTATGGTGATGAACGCCGCAGTGAAATAATATATGCTTCCGAGGATTTCAATCCCGAGGATTTCTATGCCGACGAAGATGCTGTTATTACAATTTCGCACCTTGGTTATATAAAACGTACACTCCTTACAGAATACCGCAGACAGAACAGAGGTGGTGTCGGTTCAAAAGGAAGTGAAACCCGCGACGAGGACTTTATCGAACACCTATATGTTGCATCAATGCACAATACACTGCTTTTATTTACTCAGAAAGGCCGCGTATACTGGCTTAAAGTTTACGAGATCCCCGAAGGAACCAAGATATCAAAGGGCAGGGCAATACAGAACATTCTGAATATCGAGACAGAAGACAAAGTTCAGGCGTACGTCCATGTTAAAAAACTTGATGACCCCGAATATGTCGAAAACAACTTTATTGTTCTCTGTACTAAAAAGGGTACTATTAAAAAGACAAAACTCGAAGCATACAGCCGTCCCCGTGCTTCAGGCATCATTGCTGTTAATATTAACGAAGGGGATGAACTGATAGAAGCAAAACTCACCAACGGCAAGAACGAAGTGATAATTGCCAACAGGGGAGGCATGGCCATACGCTTTAACGAAGCCAAAGTCCGCCCGATGGGACGTAACGCAACAGGTGTAAGAGGAATAAGACTCGTTGACGAGGTAAAAGGCGGGGTTGTAGGAATGGTCTGCGTCGAAAATGAAAGCGAAGATATCCTTGTAGTTTCCGAACATGGTTACGGAAAACGCTCAAAACTAGAAGACTACCGCATTACCAACCGCGGAGGAAAAGGTGTTAAAACAATGAGCATAACCGAAAAGACAGGAAAACTGGTGACCATAAAGGGAGTCGTTGATACAGACGACCTGATGATAATTACAAAATCGGGTCTTACCATAAGAACTCCTATGAACTCTATACGTGTTCAGGGCAGGGCGACTCAGGGCGTTCGCCTTATAAACCTGCGGGAAGGCGATTCAATCGCATCAGTTACTTACATCGAAGCAGCAGAAGACGCTGACCTTGAAGGTATAATAAACGCCGATGGTCCCGTAAACGGAACTGACGGAACTGACAACGGAACGGCTGCTGACAGTTCTGGCAAGGAATTTGAAACTGGCAATTAATTATTAATTTTGCAAAAAATTTAAACCTCATACTATGAAAAAGACTGTTTTGTTGGTGATAGCAATTGCATTCTTTGCTTCTTATGCAATTTCCCAATCATGTGGTTCCTGTCGCGTTAGCTCATTCAACTATCTCAAGTACAATGAATTAGACAATGCTAAAACACAAAGCGACTTCTGTATTACCTGCGATAAAAACAAAATAAATCCTTATGTGTGGTATTATCGCGGAATGATATATCAGAACATACAGAATTCAAAGGATTTCAAAAACCTTGATCCGAATGCTGCTGATGTGGCATATGATTCATATAAAAAGGCCCTTCTTTTCAACTTCACAGATCCGGCTTTACAGGCTCTGAATCTCGATAACGAAGTTGATGTGATAAAATTCTTCACCGCTCTTAATGATCTTAAAACAAAATATGTTGATCAGGAAATTCTTATGGATATTCTAATGAATCAGTTTCCTACTATCTCAATTATTTTTGTCAACCAGGGTGTTGAAATTTTTCAGAAGAAGAGTACAGACCCTATTCTTTCTGTCTCCTATTCTGATAACAATGGAGCAACAGTTCAGGAAACTGGTTTTGGAGAATGGGAAAAGAGCGTCAAATTTCAGAAAGATACCCTTGCCAGCATTAATGCAAAGTTAAATATCGGGGATATAATAACAGTTACAATTTCAGTTAATGGAGCAGTTGTAAAAAGCATTGTTAACAAAGGAGAGAATGCAATTGCAAATGTTTCGGTACCTGTAAAGAAAGATTCAAAAGTAGTATATAAAGTGACCGGCAATTGTAAAGGTAAGAACTACAAAGATGCATATGAACTTTTCAGCAAATCACTTTTTGTCTCCACAATGAGTATGAAGTTAGATACTCCTGTTGTATTTTATACTGCCATTGCTGCTGAAAGATCTGGTTTATATAAAGAAGCTAAGGAGTCTTTTGAATTGCTCACGAAGTTGAACTATGGAAAAACCGAAAAGGATAAGGTTTCTAACTATTATAATCTGGGTGTACTTCAGAAGCATCTCGGCGATACACTTAAAGCAATCGAAACCTATAAAAAAGGTATCGAAAAATATCCCAAGAGTGCAGGAACACTTATAGTAGAACTTGTGAATTACTATCTGTCATCAAAAAAATATCAGGAAGCAATAGATTATCTTGATCTTGCAATAAAAACAATTCCTGAGATATCTGCTATTCTTTACACTACTAAGGGAGGTATTTATGATTTCAATTTATTAAAACCCGATACCGCAGTATTGTTTTACAAAAAAGCCCTTGCAGCAGATTCCAATTATTTTGATGCAAATTATAATTTAGGCGTTTTGTACTATAACAAAGCTGTAGAAATTGAACAGGCTTCTGAAAAAGAAACAAATGACCTGAAATTCGAAGCATTAATGGTACAAAGAGACGAGAAGTTTAAAGAAGCTCTTCCGTTCCTGGAAAAGGCTTATAGAATAAATAGCGATGACCTTCCTACAGTTGAAGCTCTCCGTAATATCTATTATCGTCTGAAGATGGATGCAAAGATGGAAGATATGACAAAGAAAATGCAAGAACTTAAAAAATAAAAACGGTATAATATATGTTTATAGAGAAGTTGACAACAACTTCTCTTTTTTTTGTATTTTTACCCAAAATATTTAGATATGAATATTTTTAAAATGATACTTATCCCGCTGGTTTGTTTTTCCGGCAGTGTCTATTGCCAGGATAGCAGGACCGAAGATATAATGAAGTTTCTTAAAAACAGTCAGTATACCGAGGCAAAGACTCTGGCCGACCAGTTAATAACAGAAGATAAATATAAGAATGATTCCAGGGTGTGGTTCTACAGGGCAATTGTTTATAATAGTATTTACGAATTACGTACTAAAGGCGACACTACGTCTCTGTTAACAGCATTTGACTCATATTCAAAAGCGCTGGAGAATGATATAGGGAAGCAGTATAATTCAGACATTATCAAGGCTCTTGGCGTGCTGGCCAATCAGTTCGTATACGAGGGCGTGCAGTTGTTCAATAGTAAAAACTACCCGAAAGCGCTCATATATTTTGAAAAGAATCTTGAAATAGGCCGCTATCCGGCAATAAACCAGATCGATACAGTTATAATGTACAATGCAGCTCTTTCTGCAGAAAAGTCAGGCGACCTTGCAAAAGCTGTCCTTTATTTCGAAGAACTTATTAAACTTGGTTTTGGCGGTGTCTCTGTATATAATGACCTTGTGAAACTGCTGAAAAATATGGGGAACGAACAAAAATTCATGCAATGCGCCGAAACCGGGATACATTCATATCCTAACGAGTGTTTTTCGCTGTATACCGAAATTGTTAATTTTTATCTCGAAAATGGCGATTATCCGTCGGCATTGAATTATTCGCTGAAAGCGCTGGAACTGTACCCGAAATCAGCGGGACTTCATTTCATTAAAGCAAGTATTAAC
>CAZEWB010000095.1:0-5026 GCA_964515655.1 uncultured Bacteroidales bacterium | reverse complement strand
TTGCCGAAGAAGAATACAAAAAGACCGTTGAACTCGACAGCGCTTTTGTTGATGCGTACTTTAACCTTGGTTCATTATATTATAATAAAGGTGTGGATCTGCTTAAAAAGGCAATGAACAAGGATGATAAGAAAAAAGCGGATCAGTTTTATACTAAGGCAATGGGAATGTACGAAGAAGTCCTTAAACTTACACCTGATAACCAGGATACAATTAAGTTGCTTGCTAATCTGTACGGATATTTCGGAATGACAGACAAACAAAAGGAAATGCAGGGAAAAATCAAATAACTATGAAAATTGCCTTTACAATAACATTTTTTCTGAGCTTTGTTCTGTGCGCTGCAGCGCAGAAACCAAGTAAAGGCGAGGAGTACATAAAACAGATAGAAGGGAAACTTGATAAGGCTAAGATAAGTATTGATAAGACGCTAACAACTCCCGATGGCAAACTAAGCGCTGAAAACTGGTATCTTAAAGGATATATCTGCACCGAACTTGCAAAAAGCGAGGTCTATAAAACCACATATCCCAATGCACAGGTTGATGCATTAAATGCAATTAAAAAATCGATTGAATTAGATGTCGGCAGTGTTTTGCTTCCCGAATGCATAAATGTTCTGTATGACCTGAGCTCAATGTTCTATAACAAGGGTATTAAATCATACAATAATTCTGTAACAACTCTTAATACTACCGGACTTTCCGAGGCAGTTACCGCTTTTGAACTGTTTTTTGAAGTAAAGACTACCCTGGGGAATGATGATAAGATAGTAACCAGTCTTTTGGAACACGATAAAATAAATCTGAATTCAATTATTTTTTATACCGCTTTTTCTGCCCAGAAGTGTGGTATGAATGATAAAGCAGTGATATATTACAGCAAGATCATAGATCCGGAACTGCCAGATGAAAAAGCAAAACTGACTGCATTGCCTCTTGCTTATATATACTATCCCGAATTACTGGTTGCTATGGGAGATCAGCCAAAAGCTATCAATGTCATGAAGAAAGGAGCGCGTCTTTTCCCTGATAACGTAGATGTGATAATGACTGCTATCGACTATCATAAAAAAGCAGGAATGATAGACGAAATGTCGGAATTCCTTGAACTGGCTCTTAAAGCTTCACCCAATAATCCAAAAATGCTTGTGGTACTTGCCGGCGCTTACACGACAATTGCACGTAGTTACGATAAAAAAGGCTATGCCGAAACTTCTCTTGAATACAGGCTGAAGGCAATTGCAACATACGAAAAGGCCATGAAATCCAACCCTCAGGATAAAACCATGCTTTTCAATATTAATTACAATATGGGCATTTTGTATTATAACCCTGGCGTTCAGGCATATAAGAAACAGAACGAGGCGGGCAGGGCAGAGGCTGAAGCATTATTCGGAAAATCTGTCGTATATTTGGAAAAAGCATTGGAACTGGATAAGTCAAATAAAAACGTCATCAATATGCTTTTGAAATGTTATCAGACGCTAAACGATACTAAAAGAGCAGAGGAACTTGAAAAACTGTTATACTGATAAGGAAACATGAAATACAAACACCTCATATTGTTTTTTGTCACACTTGCAATAGATGGCGGGAGACTATATTCGCAGGACATGCTTGCAAAGTATAATGAACTTTTTAACGCAGCGAGTTATAACGAAGCACTTAACGAAATAAACAGGATCGTATCCGAAAAAGGTTCTGGAGTATCATCACAATATTATTCCCTTCAGGCAGAAGTGAACTATATCATTTATACAAATACAGGAAAGCAGAACCCGTCATATCTTGAAAATGCGGCCAATGCGATAAAAAACAGTTTCAACGCATCTGATTATAATACATACAAGACCTCAATTTTGGTGATAACAGGAAATATTGCAAGAGAGTATTATAAGACCGGCGTTATGGAGTATAACGAAGAGAAATACAAAAACGCCCAGACTGAATTTTTTAAGGCTCTTGAATTGTTCGAAAAAACAAAGAATTTCGCTGACATCAATAAACTTTATTATTTGCTTGCATTCTCCAGTAAATATGTCGAAGACAGCGATAATGCAATAAAGTATTTTAAAGTTCTTATCTACAATCAGTACAAAGATGAGAATGTATATCTGATCTTATCTGATATTTATTCAGCAAAAGGGGACCTGAAGTCAAGTACAGAGATACTGCTTAAGTCTGTAGAACTTTTCAGAACTGAAGGCTCGTATTACGAACTGATATATACATTGTATCAGACAGGTGACAAGGATCTTGCAATGAAGTATATAAATGAATACAACATCCTGAATTCATACAATACCGAAATTTGCATGATCGAAGGTAGCATATATTTTGAAAGAAATCAAACCGATTCAGCAGTTACAGTTTTCAAAAGAGTATTGATGCACGAACCGGACAACCTTGAAGCTAACTATAATTCCGGGATAATTTTATACAATAAGGGAATGAATATAATGATGAATGCCGAAAAGAATTTATATGATATTCCGGATAAGTACAGAGTAGAAAAAGATAAATATCTTGAGAATATAAAACAGGCAGCTGTGTATCTCGAAGCAGCTTATAAACTGGATACGGAAAATGTAAACCTCATAAATTGCCTGCTGGATATTTATAAACGTCTTCAGAGAACAGCAGAGTATGATGCATTAAAAAGTACGTTAGATAAGATGAAGTAGTTTTTTTAAATACGTTACTTAACATAATAATAATTATATGACTTATATATTGTAATAAATTGATATACATTGCATAAAAAAGGCCGATCTTAGCCGATCAGCCTTTTAAAACATAAAAACGAAAGCTATTCAACTACAACTTTTCTTACCATTTTTTCTTTCCCGTGCAGGACAGTTAGAAAATAAACCCCTTTGGATTTTTCAGAAATATCTAATTGAATCCTTTTTTACCATTTATGTTCCGAAAATCTGTCAGGATAAAATATCAACGAATCATTAACTGTATTGAATCTGATATCAAAGTACTCTTCCCTCATGTCTGTTTTTCCGTCAGTTTTAAATATCACCTTCTGTTCTATCCATTTTCCTTCGCTTGTAAAGAAGTCTGACATTTCTACTTCACGCAGGCCATAATCACGCGGACTTATTACTTTAAAACATCTGAAGTCTTCGGCATCTATCCAGAATTGCCTGGTTTTAAGGTCAGATGTGTCCCTTGTTCCGATAATGTAAACTTTATTCCCGTTCACATTCCTAGTACAGATAGCCGAAGTATCGTAACCCAGACCGGATATTCTCGGAATAAACTCATCAGGTTTCATCTTATACATGTCCATGGTCAGTATTATCAGGTCATGCGGAATATAATCTGCATGTATTATAGTGTCATTAATGATATCGTACATCGAGTCGTTGCGGAACAACATTCCGGAGCCTGAATTAATGCTGTCGTATTTGATGATAAGCCTTCCCGGAAACAAATAAGTTTCGTGCCATATCTGAGTATCCGCAGGTAGCTCATTTTCATATTCAATGGCATACTGGCTGAAAGTAACAGACGAAAACCAAGTGTTGTAATACCTGCTGTAAATAGAATCGGCAATATCTCTGAATGTTACTACATCAGGACTTGTGCTGCACGAAACAATAAATAATGATCCTGCCAGTGCTAATGGCAGAAAAAAAC
The DNA here is from genome assembly GCA_964515655.1 of uncultured Bacteroidales bacterium. Lineage (GTDB taxonomy): Bacteria > Bacteroidota > Bacteroidia > Bacteroidales > GWA2-32-17. The sequence continues at coordinate 1,373 of CAZEWB010000095.1, read as the reverse complement.
TGAATTTCATTTTCATAGGACTATTTTAAAGAATACTTACAACGCTCGGGTGAATGCACTTTTCCTTCGGCAACAAGTTTTTTTATTGCTTTGTCCACATCCTTTTTATCAATTCCGGACGTTTCAGCAATTTCGCCCGATTTCATGGGTTTCTTATTCTTCTTTAAAATTTCGATGACTTTGATATTCGTTTCCATTTTTTTACTATTTTTACACAAAAATATAAATTTTATGACTGACTACAGCAAATACGACAAGAATCTTAAGACCAAAGGCGCAGGATGCCTTGGCGCTACAATGATCATATCACTGGTTATTGGCCTTTTACTCATCATTTCCATTCCCGGATGCATGAAGTATAACGGACTGGTTGAAAAGGAAATGACGGTTAAAGCTACATGGACAGATGTGGAAACCTATTTTCAGAAGAGGGCTGCTTTGTACAATAACATTGCCGATATTGTTGAGACCAGCGCCAAAATGGAGAGCACAACAATTGTAGAAGTGACTGAAGCCAGATCACAGGCGCCTAAGATCAATGTTGATGCTGACAATCCGCCAACAAACGAGAATATCCAGGCGATGCAGGATCAATTCAGTCAATCGCAGTCGGTATTCGCCCGTCTGCTTGCAGTAAATGAAAATTATCCCAATCTTAAATTCCCTGATCAGTACACCAGCCTTAAGAATGATGTCATTGCAATTGAGACACAAATTGCTGACGCTAAACTAGCATTCAATAATGCCTGCCAGGAATACAATAAATACCGCCAGAAGTTCCCGACCAATTTCTTCGGCTGGATGTTCGGCTTCGAATCGAGTTACCTGATCTTCGAGACCCAAGGCGCCGAATTCGACAAAAAATATAACCCCGAAGAAAACGCATCAGAGAACAATAAACTCATAAAGAAATAATTTTCTTCGTACATAATATAAAAGGCTGCAGTTTGCGGCCTTTTTTTATTTCCGGTACTATGCATGATGGTCATTGGTTTATGGGTTGAGCAGCTGGTTTGGTCAATAGTCTATGGTCTTCAGAACCTTGAACGTAAGCAAGCCAAACCCTATTCGAATTTCGTTACGAAATCTCAGACCGCAGCGTCAGAACTTCGGATTTCTGCACGAATTTCACTAATACTCAATAATAAGGGATTTCCCTCTATGTTCAATTTCTATGTGTCCTATGTGCCTATGTGGTAATAAGCAAAAAAATGAACCACAATAGACACATAATTCACATAGGAAAAACACATAGAATTCAGGACTAGTGTTTCGACATATTAGTTATGAAATAACTTTTTAATAAAATTACAAATTTCAATTAACAAATAACAAACAAATCTCAAACAACAAAACCAAACACACCCAACACA
>CAZEWB010000094.1:8667-9542 GCA_964515655.1 uncultured Bacteroidales bacterium | reverse complement strand
AGCATTGAAGCAATTGAACAGCTGGGGAAAGGTATAGGAAGTATTTTCAAAAAGGATCAGCAATAATCAATCCTTGTTAAATTCCAAGTTTCAAATTCCAAGCCTCAAGCCCCAAGGGACCTGGAATTTGGGGCTTGGATCTTTGGATTTGGGGCTTTTTATTGTTGAATGCAGGAAATTCAGTATCTATTTTTTTGTACTGATATACTGGTTCAGTTCCTCTATAGTGCTCTCGAAAGAGAATGCATCGTTCAGTTTGTAGTAGTTGTTCAGATCATATACATGATCGTAAGCGAACTTGGCAAATTCAAGTTTAGTTTCCTCGAAATTGAACAACTGCATCATTTCCTTAACCTGTGCACAAAGAAGACAATTGGCCCCTACTATCTGTTTGGCAACCGTCATTTTGCTGTCCTCGAAATCTTTTGATGAAACAGATTTTTTGGCTTCGTCAAAATCCGGTTGTTGCATAGGCCACGGGCAACCTATTATTCCGCTGTATCCGGGCATTACATAATTCGCCTGTTGTTGGGTCGCCGGGGTCTGGGTAACAGTAGTAAGATTTGCGGGCTGCTTATTCTGAGAAGAAACAGTTGTAGTCTGATTTACAGTTTGTGTCGACTGGCTGACCTGAACATTAACACCGGTAGTGATTGTCTGTCCGGTCAAAGGATCAATAACTGTTGTGGTTATACCTGTAGGTGTAATGTTGGTATTCTGCGACAAATTTGTCTGTGTTCCGGTTTGCAGTTGAGTTGTAGTCTGTACATTGTTTTGATTTTGCTGAACAGGAGTCTGTGTCACCGCGGTCTGAGTATTTACCTGTTCAGGATTGGTAACATTCTGTTGAACGGAAACTTCGCTTAACACTTCAA
>CAZEWB010000094.1:0-8657 GCA_964515655.1 uncultured Bacteroidales bacterium | reverse complement strand
TTGCATCAAAATCATTGATCACGTACTTTCCTTTTTTCTCTTTGATCATGTACTTAACACTGCACCAATGATTATCAACATCAACAACCTGAACATTTTTATCGATGGGTTTTATTTTTTCGTCTTCGAAAATTATCCTGACCTTGCCCCATTGAAAACTGACAGGAATATCCTTGACATTGTACTGAGGCTCCCTGTTCATTTTCTCGCCATTTATAATTACCCAGAATTTTTTCCCGTCCTGCGAGAAAAATGTAAGTTTTCCCTGGGAAAAGGCCTGAGAATAAAGGAAAATGATTGTTAAAACAAGCAATATTCTTTTCATAGCAAATGAATTTAAGGTTTTGTAACTTGTAGTTCAGGAACTGTAGCTTTCTGAGGTGCAAAATTTATCTGCCTTCCATAAATGAGTTTCATGTCAAGTACTTTTACTTTCAGTTCAGGTATCCCGTCAGCAATGTCGAGGATTTTGTCAGCTAACTGATCGGGTTTATTTTTGAATGTGCAGTTAAGTTTTGTATAGTTGTCGACACTTACTATCTCCATTTCTCCTCCGAAATTTGCATCTTCCTGAAGCTTTGTTTTCAGCGTCCTGAAATCCCTGTATGTGCCAACCTGATAGAATCGAAGTTCAAACGGTGTTCCGTTGTTTACCCAGTTACCAATGTATCGCATGAATGATCCCATTAACTTGGTAAAGTCGTTTTTAACAGCTTCCTGAATTCCGGTTAACATACCTGCTTTATCACGGGATGAGGTGTATCCGCTTTCCATAGTTGTTGTTCCCAGACCTTCGGCAGTACAGTTATCGTATGACTTAACTTCGATCAGATATTTTGCCGCAACTTTTGTATCGAAATCCTCACTGCGCGTGGACATGTGGATCTTTGAAATAAAAATAATGAACTGTGCATCCGACATCATTCCCAAATGCTGAATGTACTTTTCTTCAGAAGGTGCAATCTCATTACCTATTCCGCGTGCTTCCTTTTTCAGTTCATCAAAACGTTTTTTCTCGATGTAGCGGTATCCTTTGTTAGAGAGGTATTCGTTGATCCTTTCAACTGCAAAATCATAGTTTATTACTTCTTCTGCCGGGACGTTCCTGTCATCGTACATAACAAGGAAACGAACTCCGCCGATCTGTTTGCCAAGAATTCCCATGTCTGCTTTAATAGGATCCAGGCTTACTGTTGCTTTGATGTATATCTCAAAACGTTCGGGAAAAGGTATTTCCTTTATAACATCATATTTTGTAATGTATCCCTGCGAACGCGTAGAAATTGCATCCTGAAGTACAATAAAATTCTCGACCTTTGTTTCAGAAGTAACACTCACACCAACGGCCTGGCTGACCGCATTTCTGTATGCATCCTGAAGTGCATCTTCGCGTGTAAGCCCTACACCCTTTGACTCAACAACTGCAATATTGTTAACTACCTGAGGTGCATTAAGTGTAACGGGGGTATCGGTAGTCTGAGGTTCTTTATTTGCGTTAGTATTAACGTTTAACTCAACAACAGGCTGCTTTTTCTTTTTCTTCTTGTCTTTCTGTGCATATATACCTGTGGCAGGAATTACCATTAGCACAGCGATCATTAGTACTAAAATATTTCTCATAACAAAAGTTTCCTGATTAAATTAATGCAAGAGCAAACTTAATGACCTTACCGGCTGTCTGTGCCATCTTTCCGATCTTATCCCAGTTGATCTTTCCGGCATTCAGCTGATCAAGTTGTATTTTTCCGTTGAACGACTGGGCAACATCAATTATCTCCACACCTTTATCAAATCCGAGCTGTTTAAACATATCTTTGCTGGTCTCCAGCATCTGGGGGAATTTGCCTGTAGTGGGGTCATACAATTTGTAAAAATCCAATAATGTATTGCCGTTTTCATCAACAACAACAGGGAACATCGAAGGATCTATCTGTTTACCGTTAAAGTTGAAAACAAAACCTTCTGCTCCGCCGATATCGCCTGATTCAAGGACTTCAGCAACCTGAGCAATATCAGATACTGTGGCTTTTTTCTCTTTTCCAGGGACATTGTCATAAACTACGGGGGCAAGTCCTTTGCTTGAATATATTGGAATACGCAATGTCACTTCAATGAATCCATCTTTTTCAATAGCTTCACCAACCTGTTGTGCTCCTTTTACCACTCCATCTATGCGTGAGTATATATAATCACTTTGAGTGATCATGTCCTTTACTGTAGTTTCACTGGTAATATTTACTCCCTGTATGATCTCAAGCAGATTACGCTGGGCAACAACCACAGCTCCTCTCGTTGCCATCAACTTTGCCTGGGCAGGATTTGTGAATTTCTGATTATCAATAACTGATTGTCCTTTAGCTTCAATAAACTGTTCAGTCCAGTTTATAGAACCGTTAGGCTTAGTCTGAACAACCGGCTTGGATTGGGGAATTACCTGTTCAAGTGTAAGGGCCGGCTTTTTATTTTCCTGCAAGGTCACTGGTTTTGATACAGCATTATCAACAGGTTGCTTCTGGACCTCAACAGGTTTAACTTCCTTTCCGGTATTGGTCGGTTCTTTCTGAATTTCTACCGGTTTAACTTCAACAGCTTCCACATTGGCCTTTTTTTTCTTTTTCTTATCTTTTTTGCTCTGGCTGAATGCCTGCACGGATAATGAAAGAAACAAAACACTTAAAAATAAGTAAAGTACGCGTCTCATATTATTCTGATTTTAAATTTAGTCTCTTCCGCAAATGTAGGCAAAATAATGTCATCGTATCCAAATTTTTTGCATTTGAATGAAAAAATCAGAGGCGCTGTTTTCAAAAATAATGCCATACTGAATAACCAATTTAAAACTTATTGATTATAAAGACCTTCCGATAATTTTATATTATACAAGTATGTTCACCGAATATAGTTATCCTGATTTTTTACATACTTCAGATGCAACATGGATTGAGTCATTGATAATTTTTTTCCATTGTTTTTCAGTAATCGTTTTAATTGAATATTTATCTGCCCCAATATCTAACAAAGAACCAATGATACCTGCATTGAAAGCATCTCCGGCTCCTACAGTACAATAGGCTTTGACCGGAACAAACTGTATCATGATATTTACATCACATGAAAATAAATGCACAGGCTTTTCAGCATCAGTTATTATTAATACCGGCGAACCCAGATTTTTCACCTGTCTGTATATATGCTGCGGGTCGCGGGTGCCGAACAATTCATTAAAATCGTCCACGCTCCCTCTTACAATATCCGCACAGGAAATGTAGCGCCTGGCAACATCCTTAAAATCTTTATACTTTTCTGTAACAAATATTCTGATGTTCGGGTCATAAAATACCAATGCCCCTTTTTGAGAAGCTTTGGCTATGGTCTTATCCAGAAAAACCCTGTTATTATCATCAATAGCAGCCGTAGATCCAAAAAAAAATACATCATTTTTCGAAAGTTCAGGAATTTTGTAGTTGCACTTCTTTTCATTTTTATCATTATAGAAAATATATGAAGCATTATTGTTTTCATCCAGAAAGGCAAGGGCTACTTTTGTTTTGCTTTTTACCGGAATTAAATAATCTGTTTTAATGTGCTGCTTTTTAAGAAATGTCTTTATTACGTCACCAAGTTCGTCATTGCTGATCTGGGTAATAAGGGCTGAGTCACATTTCCTATACGCTAGGTCTGCCAGAGCATTCAGCACTGATCCTCCGGGTTGTCCCAACAGTATTTTGTTTTCTTTAAAGATAATATCATACACAACTTCACCAAAACCATATATTATCCTCTTCTCCATTGTATTTTAATTCTTAACTCATGTTACGTAAATAAATTCTTGTGTGAAAAAAGTTCCAAGCCTCAAATCAATGACACTACATTTTCTTGAACGAAGTGAAAAGAAAATGAAAGTGGAATTGATCCTGAACGAAGTGAAGGATCTAAACCCAAGTCCCAAATTCCAAATTTCAAGTCCCAAATTCCAAGGGAACCGTCCCTTGGGTCTTGGATCTTGGGTCTTGGATCTTGGGGCTTATTCACTGTCTTTTTGCGTATCATCAGTGAAGAATTATTTTGTTCACAAAATATTTTCCGTTTTGAGTGATCTTTATAAAGTACATGCCCCGCGGAAAATCTGATGTATTTACTCTGACCTCTCCACCATTCAATGACTGATATTCCTTGACAAACATAATCTTTCCCTGCGGGTTGATGATCTCAATTTCCGTGCTGCCATCTGCTGTCCACCTGCATGTGAAATAATCGTTTGCAGGATTCGGGAAGGTTTTTATGTCGGAACTATCAGAATAGTTTTCATTAATTTCAGATATACAAGAACTGTTAGAACTGTTATAAGTATGAAGCATAAAGCACCAGCTACCTGTTCCATTTGGATACCGTCCATAAGAAATATCGGTTGTTTGAGATGGATAACTCACATAATCCTGTATTACGGACGCAGAATTCGAAAGAACGACATCTTCGCCTGTTGCCGATAATTTATAATTAGTATGTAACCCTGATTGTAACGTATCTCCATCAGCCCATATTGTTAAATAATCGTTTGTTCCGATGATCGTATTTACAGGAAATTGCCATTTGGAGGGATTATTATAATTATCCGATAAATACCAACCCGATATATCTACAGCATTATTTGCAGTATTATATAGTTCAATCCAATCCGGATAATTACCATCTATAGGGTCCTGGACGCTGATCTGATTAGAGGCCATAAATTCATTAATAACTATAAAGGTATTCAACCCGGTCGTATGGATTTTATAATATTCATGTTCTGCCCTTTCCGGTGAGAATACTCCCGCCACATTATTTTCAGCATAAATGTAATAATGTATTTCGGATAAAGTAACAGGCACAGAAATCCCGTAAGTGCCGTCACCGGCAGCGCCGTCACCGTGGGCGCCGTCATCATACATTGCCATCCTAATAAATTTTTCCATCACGGAGTATCTTAATCCGAGATACACTGCTGTTCCATTGGTAATATCAACGGTGATATAAATGTTTGAACCTATTACAGGAAAAGTATCCGAGGGCTGAATGTTTGAAATAGCCGGAGGCGCCTGCTGAAATTCAGCGGTTGAATTGAGAGTAGTGGTTCTGGCATCCATCAGATAAGTAATTCCCGGCGCTGTAAATGGTCCGGAAGTAACATTAGTAGTTAAATTGCTCTGAAACTGTGAATAGGTGTAGAATTTATTAACATCTGACTGAAAGGCGGTATCTATAATGCTTTGCAAATACTGTCCGGTTGTGTAATAACTGTTATTTGCGAAATTTTCGCTGACGATTGTTCGCATGTGCGCAATATACATTCGTTTGAACATTGGAACTGAAAGTAATTTTTTTATAAGCGGCCAAAGTGAATCATTGATGTGCAGCACTGGAGGCATGGATTGCATCTGCGGAATAGTAAGGCTGCCCGAGCCGCTATTGACAAAATTGCCGAATGCTTCGTTTACATCCCATACTATCGGATTAAACCTTCCGTTATGATCTTCATAAATGTAATAATTGTGAGCGGGCTGTCCGATATAACTGTCAAGATTTACCAGCACATTATCAAAGGTGAGCATCCAGAGCGCACGGTCAACATCTAAAATATTTTCAATCCCGTTGATATTATTTTTAAGAGTATTGCAAAGGTTAACTAAATCCGCCCATCCGTAATCGGATTTCATAGTATAGGTCATATAATAAAGAATACTGTCGGGACCTTTGTAAGTTAAATTGCCGCCAAAATTATCCATGAAGAAAAAAGAATTGTCATTCGAAAAAAAACGCGAGTCAACAAATGTTTTTGAAACCGCTTCTGTGTTCGCATACAGTCCTATATATTGTCCGTTTATATATACCTGCGCATAATTGGAAAGAGAGGCATGCATATAATTTCTCAGGATGTAATAAGCAAGCACTTCGCGAACAAATGACGGGTCTTTAAATCCGTTGCTGAGTTTAATGTCTTTGTACCCCTGATAGTCCTGACTTTTGAAATGGTCAAGTTCGATATGCAAAGGATTTTTTGCATTGTTTGGATTGTAGGAACTGTTCCCCTTGTATTTCACGCCTGCGCTGTCAAACTGCACACCGTTTATTTTTACCCATTTAGACATAGTATAACTGTCGCTGCCCTGTTTTGCGGTATCAAGGATATAATCCCAATTGGATTGAAAAAAAGAGATCTCTATTTTCTGAATGGTGTCAATGTCATATAAGCCCTGGGCAGGTGTTTTGGCGGAATAAAAAATAGAAATTCCGGATATAATGATAAATATTTTTTTCATGTCCTTGTTTTCTATTGAAGAATTATTTTGTTCGCAAAATATTTTCCGTTTTGAGTGACCCTTACAAAGTACATGCCGCGAGGGAATTCCGATGTGTTTACGCTGACCTCGCCTCCGTTGAATGAATTATATTCCCTGAAAAGCATTTTTTCCCCGTTTACATTTATGAGCTCTATCTCAGTAATACCATCGGTTGTCCACCTGCACGTGAAATGATCGTTTGCGGGATTCGGATATATCATGAAATTATTTTCATATCCTAAAGTTTCAGCAAATGTTGGATTATTTTCTGCTGAAATTGTAGCCTGCATTTTACCAAAGTAACCTGTCCCGTTCGGATAGCGGCCCCATGACCAGTCGAGGATCTGGTTGCCGAATGAAACGGAATCAATAACGGTAAGACCGTCATAAGACAGATAAAGGGCTTCGCCTGTGTTGGAAAGTTTGAAGTTGCTGTGCAGACCATTCTGCCATCCATCTTCATCTGCCCATATTATCATATAACTGTCAGCGCCAATTATTGTATCGGGGAAGGCCCACTTGTCAAGTGAAATAATATTATCCGAAAGATAAACACCATCAAGACTGATATCGGAGCTGCTGTTATTATACAACTCTATCCAGTCGTCGAACTGATAATACGGATCCATTGCATAACTTTCGTTATCAGCCATGAATTCGTTTATTACGAGACTGTTCCCGGAAGTAAGGGGACTCAATGAATAATATTCATATTCTGCCCTTATGGGAGAAAATACTCCCGATGTACTGTTCTCGGCATAAAAATAATACTGGAACATACTTCCGTTCATCTGAACCTGAACGCCGAAAATACTATCGCCTGCAATACCGTCGTGGTGGATACCGTCATCGTACATCGCAACTTTTGTGAAAGGTCCGCCTGCATTATATCTGAATGCGAAGAAGCATGTGTCGTGCCCTGTTATCTTTGCGTTGAACCATACCCATTCAGAAGGAGACGGCACAGCAATATCAGCGCTTGTACTGTCAATAACCGGAGCGCCCTGAAATCCCGCAAAATTCGAAAGATATGTACTGCGGCCGGTCATAAAATCACGGATGCCAGGATAACTCAGCGAACTTACTACTGTTGTATCCAGATTGAGATGGAACTCATCGTAAGTATAAAAACGGTTGGTATCCTGTAACACCGAAGCATCAATTATACCCTGCAGTTCCTGTGCCCTGCCGTAATACCAGTTGGTCTGAAAGCATTCCTGTATTATTGTTCTGATATGTGCCATGAACATCCGCTTATAGGTCGGCTGTGAAATCAGCTTTGTAATAAGCGGACGCGGTGTTGCACAATATGTAAGCAGGCTGAGCGGACTAAGATTTTTTGCCTGGGTTATCGTCAGACCACTTACCGCATGTGTGCTGGCATCGGAATTTCTGAAACTCCCTAACGACATGTTAAGATCCCAGACCACAGGATTAAAGCGTCCATAGTCGTCTTTATAAATATAGTAATTCTGCGCATAAGCAATATAAGAATCAAGATTTACAATAGCATAATCAAATGCAAGCATCCACAGTGTCCTGTCAATATTAAGAACCGATCCAAGGCTGTCGGTATTATTATTAAGTATGTTGGTTAAATGCATCAGGTCGGGCCAGCCGTTGTCCGATTCAATTGAGTAATATGGGAAGTAAGAAGCAGTATCGGCGTTCAAATATGCAAGGTTTGCATTTGCACCCAAAGGATAATCAAGAGTAACAGGATCACCTTTGAAAAAAGAATTGTTCCCGTTTCCGAAATATCTTTCTGCCCAGGGTTTGTTGACGGTCTCAATGTTTGTGTAAAGACCGATCAGAGTGTCGTTGATGTAAACATTGGCATAGTTCGCATTTGAAGCAGGCATATATTTCCGTGCAATTTCATACGACAACAGTTCGCGGACAAAAGACGGATCGTGAATTACATTCCCTAATTTCAGTTTAACCACGCCCATATACTCCTGATCCGGTCTTATTGCATTAATATCTATGTTAAGAGGATTCTTTGTGAAATTTACATTTACTGAACTGTATCCTTTGTAACGCACTGCAACACTATCGAGGCAGGTCCCGTCAATGCACACCTGTCCGATCAGACGCTCCTGCTGCCCTGCCGTGAACAGGCTGTCTAAAATCTGATCCCAGTTCTGCTGTGTAAAATACAGCCTTACTTCACGGATAACAGAAGGCGAATAAAAATCACTTTGTGCAAATAACCATCCGTTAAAAGAACAACAGACGAGCAAAAGAATGAAACCATCTTTTATCTTGTGATACATGTTACGTAAATAAATTCTTGTGTGAAAAAAGTTCCAAGCCCCAAATTCCAAGTCCAAAGCC
>CAZEWB010000093.1:0-9564 GCA_964515655.1 uncultured Bacteroidales bacterium | reverse complement strand
TGTGTTGGGTGTGTTTGGGTGGGGTGTGTGGTTAGTTTTCTTGTGTTATTTCTTACTGCTCTTGTAAGGGAAAGTACAATAAGAAATAACACAAGAAAACTAACCAGATACCCTGTTACACGCCATAATCCTTTTCCTGTAAAGGCAACAAAAGCACAAAATGGTAGTGAAAGAAACAATATTTCTGCGAATATATTCTTATTAGCAAAAGTCGAAGACATTGCATAAACAGTCTCGTGCGAAAGACCTCCTTTTGAGATTATCTGAATAAACTGGATAATACCAATTGCCGAAATCACCAGACCTATCAGTGTTATGCTGCGGGCAATTTCATTTAACCATCCCTTTTCGTAGTAATAATAAACACTTACGCAGCATATTAATATAAAAAACAACAAAAGCTTAAACAATTCAAAGATCCCATCAGCAAGATTTATTTCATAAATGAATAATCCCGGTAATGAACTAATGATATACCCTATAAACAACAATAGGGATAAGTCATTCAACAACATGTATGGAACTTGATTTTTTGCAAAGCCTACCATGCAGGCAAGTACTATTGCATACAAAGTAAGTACTACAAATCTTGGATGTAAAACAGGATCAATAGTGGAGAAGGAATAAATAAGCGGTACTAACAATACGGGAATCCATATAAGCAGTTTTTTACTTAATGACAGTTTATCAATAACGTTCATTTTTTGTTGTATCAATTAATTTACTTAAAAACACTTTATTATTAATCTGGTGAATTTTAAAACATAAGTCATTTAATATATGATTTTGCCCACTTCTCCATCACCACAACCTTCCACAACCTCCAGTAATCCTTCTGTTCAAGCGCATGAGAAATAAAGGCAGGATTAATCAGATTGTTTTTAACAAGCAGAGTGTCTGACAAAACTGTGCGATACCATTTTTCATCCTGGTAAAAGCGGTCGGGGCCTGTAAAGCCTTGTTTTTTACGTTCTAGAATCACATCGGGAAAATGAGGCCTGAGTATGGATGCAAGAACAGGCTTCTGCTGCTCTTTATCGAAATATGATTCGGGTGAAAGTGAGAACATGAATTCAACAAGTTCGGGATCGAGGAAGGGCACCCTTGCTTCCAGCGAATTTGCCATACTTGCGCGGTCAACTTTTTGCAGCACAAGTTCGCCCATGAAACACTTTATGTCCATGTACTGGAATGCTTTCAGCGGGTGAATGTCGTTGTTGTAATTCTTGCGGTAGAACCAGAACGGATCTTCTGAAATATTTGAATGCAGGGCAGGGTGGAGTAGTTCAGTTAATTTATTTCTGTCGAACAAACCCATTGCCATTGCACTGGCGTAGCCTTTAATACCGGTCATTGGATTCCCCTGAATTCTTTCCTTTATGTTTTCGCGGGTAAGTTTATTCCCCGACATTAATTTCCTGTGCCATGTGTAACCGGCAAAAATTTCATCTGCGCCCTCGCCCGAAAAAACGACTTTTACATTTTTAGCAGCCATACGGCTTACCATGTAGGTCGGGACAGTACTTATATCTCCGTTGGGTTCGTCGTAAAAACCGGGAAGTATATCGAGCAGCGAAAGGTCGGCTCCATTTACTATTTCAGTGCGGTGCTCTGTTTCAAGTATATCTGCCACAATTCCGGCGTAAAGATGTTCGCTTTGTTCCCATCCTTCAAAGCCCATCGAAAAAGATTTTACAGGATAGCCGAGCTCGTGCTGCATCAGGGCAAGAGTAGTAGAGTCGTAGCCACCGCTCAGAAAAGTTCCTATCGGCACGTCGCTCAGCAGATGTTTTTGTACTGACTTATTCAGAAGTTCATGAACCTTTTCTGCAACATCGTATGGATGCATTTTTTCGTTTCCGGGTTTCAGTTGCCAGTATTCTTCAATGTGAAGCGAGCCATCATTCTTAACCAGAAGAGAATGAGCAGGAGGTAGTTTGCAGACTCCCTTCCAGATGGTCTTTGGAGGCGGGATATAACGGTAAACGAAAAAATCACTGAAAGAACTGTGATCAATTTCTTTATTGAAATCCTTTGCATTTACTATCGGCTTCAGTTCCGAAGAAAACAAAAAACTTTCTGTATATGCTGCATAATAAAGTGGCTTTATTCCGAACCTGTCGCGGGCAGCAAACAAAGTATTTTGAACTTCATCGAAAATAGCTAAAGCGAACATGCCGTCTAACTTTGCGGGGAGCGCTGTCTTCCATTCTTCCCAGCCGTGAACGATAACTTCGCTGTCGGAATTTGTGGAAAATACATGCCCGTGCGCTTCAAGTTCCTTGCGCAATTCGGGATAGTTATATATCTCCCCGTTTACAACTACGTGGACATTGTTTTTCTCGTTGTGCAACGGCTGGTTTGCCCTGCTGTCGAGGTCAACTATCGAGAGGCGGCGTTGTCCCAGACCCACAAGCCCTTCATTGGAAAACCATGTTCCCGAAGCATCCGGCCCGCGATGTGCAAGACTGTCAAGACGACAGGAAAAATCTTCCCTGTCCAAAGGCTTTTTATTAAAATTCCACTGCCCTGTAATGCCGCACATAGTTTATTATTACCCCTTTTGTCATCCTGAACCCCATTGTCATCCTGAGCATAGCGAAGGATCTGTATAGACCGCAATAGATTCTTCACTTGCGTTCAGAATGACAAAGGATTTATTTTTTTAAACAATCCGTAAAATAATACCACGCTGTCCACCACCATGCCCTGAAATAATTGCACTGGCTTTTGAACGCATACTTAGCCTTTATCTTTCCATCCCTGTATACTATGCAGTCGTATTCATTTGCGATGCTTAATAGTATTCTGTTACGATATCTTCTGTAACAATCATCTTTCTTGAATAACTTAAGTATCCTTATATTATTAAGCGAAAATGATTCCGAGGACAACTTTTTGCTTAACCCGCCTGCATGATCAAGATACACGCTCCAGCACTGATTGAAATATCTGAATTTACCTTCACGTATAATGTATAACTGAAAAGCCCAGCTGAACGATTGCAGGGGAAGATCGTATGTTCCGAAAAAATCAGAAAAATCCCGCTTTCTGAATACAAGGGATGCCGTAGGGATTATATTCCTTCTTATCAGTTGCAGAGGATCAAAATCCGGCGTGTAGTGATTGAACTGGCTGTAATAGCGGTATTTTACAAGCGCCTGATCGGTTGCCATTTTATTGCCGTTTTCTTCAACAGTCGACAGTATAAGCGCATCATGAAAACAGCCGGTGTATTCAGGATTGTTTTCAAGAAATTCCACCTGCAATTGCAGTTTTGAATGAAATGTCCAGTGATCATCAGCGTCGAGCCATGTGATATATTTTCCTTTTGAATCCCGTATCAGTTTCGAAGCACAGGCAACAGGCCCGATGTTTTTTTCGTTCAGAAAGAGCCGTATAATTTCCGGATATTTTTTATGATAAGCCTGTATGACCTCTGTGCTGTTGTCAGTACTTGCGTCATCTGCTATCAGTAATTCATACGAAAAAGTCGTATCCTGGGAGAGCACGGAATTAATGGCCTTTTCAACAAGATGCCCGTGATTAAAACAAACAATTCCTATAGTAATTACCGGGTCTTTCATTCTGATTTTATTAAGGCGTATGCTGCAAAATTCTCGTCGCTGCTTATCGAAATGTCTGCTTTACAGGACGAGTTGTGCTCAATAAAAGGTATGCCGTTTTCGTCCTTTCCGAAATTCACTTTGGTACAACGAAGTAACTGTTTTATTTTTTCTTCAGGATTTTCATCTTCAGGAATTATTAGCAGTGATATTGCTGACATTTCCTGAGAATTAGTACAGATACTGTGAATGTAGTTGTCGTAATGAAAAGTGTAGAAATAACAGAAATCTTCTCCTGAAAAGACCTTTCCTGATTTCATTGAATTCAATTCTTTAGGAACGATCCTATAGTCCTGTGGTGAAAATTTGCGTATCATTCCGCATTTCGAAAAGTATTTATAGGCTGCTTCTTTTATTGTCCAGACCTCCTGTAATGTTTCGCGGCTGCAGTTTAAAAGAATCTCTCTCTCTGATGCTGTCAATACCACTTTTTCCGCACCTTTTCTCTGAAAAGTGTGGTCGTTTACCGGGTTCAATATCATCAGGTCGTTGCCGATGTGCATCATTTTCCGGTTTTACTGCGGACAACTGCTACTGCATCTCCCAATGTGTGGATCTTCTGAATGCTCTTATCGTCCACATCTATATTGTACTTTTCTTCTATATCAAGAACAATGTCAACTATACGGGCAGAGTTGATCTTCATGTCGGCTATTATTTTTGAATTTTCTGTTGCTGTATCCACAATTTTTTTATCGAAGGCATACTTGCGGATTATTTCCTTTACCTCGTTGAAAAGATTATCCATTATGATATTTTTTTAAGATTAAACATGAATTTACATCACCAAAGCCAAAGCTGGCCTTTGCTACGCAATTAAGGGCCACGTTGGTAAGAGAGCGGACTATCTTTGATTCATCAACCATTCCTGATATCTCAGGATGCAGATCTTCGCAGTTGATACTTGGGTGAACAAATCCGGAGTGCATCTGGAGAACAGCTGCCGTTGTTTCGATCGCACCTGCAGCTCCTATCGCGTGACCAATCAGAGATTTTGTTAATTAATAAAAGGAAAGTCTTTACCGGAACGGTTCAGGGCTTTCATCCAGTTCCCTATTTCCAGCGGGTCGGCCATTGTAGAACTGAGGTGTCCCGAAATGTAATCGATCTCGTTTACCTTTATATTTCCGTCAGCCAGCGCTCCTTTGATACACTGGATAATTCCTTCGGACGACGGGGCTGTCATACTTCCTCCGTTGCGTTGTCCGCCTGAGTTTACAAAGCCGCCGCAGATCTCGGCATAGACCTTTGCATTCCTTTTTATTGCTGTTTCGAGTTCTTCGAGAATTAGTACTGCGGCTCCCGACGAAGGAACAAATCCGCTTGCCGATGCGCTCATCGGCCTGCTGCCCTTTTCGGGGCTGTCATTATGTTCGCGGGTAGTTACGCGCAGTGCGTCAAAGGGCGACCAGCAGTAAGGAGAACCTGCTTCCGAAGCTCCTGCGATCATGCGTTTCGCTTTACCGTATTTTATACGTTCATAAGCTGAAATTATAGCCTCGTTTCCCGTGCTGCAGGCACTGGCATTTGCCGTGCACTGATTCCCCGTGCCAAGCAGTCCGCACAAAGTTGCCGAAGCGCCGTTGAGCATACTGTGCTCTACTATCGTGCTGCGAAGACGTTTTATGCTTTTTGAATCTGTAAGGGGAATTGTCCTTGCAGCCCAGATATCGGCAGGGCCGGTTCCGCTTCCGATAAAAATTCCTGTATCGTAATCGACATCGTTGTTACCATGTTCGGGGATCTTAAAGCCGGCGTCTTCCCATGCTTCCAGACCGGCAATAAGGGCATAGTGGATTATTGAGGTTGCCGGACCAAGACCCATCTGCTCTATGTAAGGAAAATATTTACTGCTTTCAATTTTAGGTATTCCTCCAATGCAACAACCGAACTCAAGATCTTTCAATTCCTGAAAAAAGGAGATACCGCTCATGCCGTTTTTCAGCAGATGTAAAAATTCATCACTTCCCGTAGCGCCGGGGGCAAGAACACCTATTCCTGTTATTACAACCCGCTTATTCATTTTCTTTCAGTTTCAGAATGGCTATAGTGTGTGCTACTTCAACCTTGTTATTATTGAACATTCTGATCTTACATTTTAATACACCATTGCGGCAAAAAACTTTTTCCGATTCAACAAATACCCTTTCGCCGGGCAAAACCGGGTGCAGGAATTCCGCTTCAACATTCGAAAGAAGAGGAGATATCTGAACGTCGGGAAAAAGATAAACTGCAAAGGCAACAAGTCCTATCTGTCCCATGCATTCAACAAGAATAAGTCCCGGTGTAACAGGGTTGCCGGTAAAATGTCCTTTGTAGAAAAATTCATCATCGCGGAAAGTATAATTGCCTTCAATTTTTTTTTCGGAAACAAAGGTGATCTCATCCACGAACCGGTATGGTATGGAGTAGGGGAGCCTGTCCAGTATGTTCTCTATGCGGGTCATTAAAACGACATAAGTTGTTCTCCGCCATCGGCACGTATTATCTCTCCGGTGATCCACGTGGAATCAGATGATGCAAGGAATGAAATAATATGTGAAATATCTTTTGGAGTAGTAATCCGTCCCGAAGGGTTTCTCTTTGTTGCTTTTTCGATAAGTGCTGAATGTCCCGAAAACACTCTGAGTGCAGGGGTGTCGGTTATCCCGGCGCAGATCAGATTGACAGTAATGCTTTTGGGAGCAAGCTCTACGGCCATATATCTGCATGCCGATTCAAGAGCTGCCTTTGCCATTCCGACTGCCATATAATCCTCAAGAACGCGCGAACTGCCTTCGCTTGTAAGCCCTATGATTCGTGAATCTTTTGGAAGTAAATTGTTGTTTACAAGAAGTTGTGACCATACTGCAAAAGATGCGGCCATCGAAGTGAAAGTGTGAATGTATCCGTGTATGTCCAGTGTCCTTTTGCTTGTGTCGAAAGCCTTGCCGACATTTCCATCTGCAATGGCGTGGACGAATACATTTATCTGTGCATTGTTGCTTTTGATCTTTTCAATCACAGTAGTCTGTGTGCTTTCGTCATTTATATTAGAATTGAACGATACTACCGAAGAACCCTTTTCCCTGATTTCGTTAAAGAAGACCTCAAGTTCATCTGCAGCCTGTCTTCTGTCGCGGTGAACAAGATAGAAATCGTAGCCTTTTTCGGAAAGACTTTCTATCGCCGCTTTCCCCATGGCGCCCGATGCCCCTAAAATGAGTGCTGTCTGTTTCATAGAAGCAAAAATAGTAAAATATTAAAGAATAGCTCTGCTTAATTATAAATAAAAACACATTCTTTTAGTCGTCAGTCGTCAGTTGACAGTCTGCAGTTGACAGTCTGCAGTCAACAAATGTGTAGTCCTATTGCCGACTGCGGACTGCGGACTGCCGACTGCGGACTGCCGACTGCCAACTGCCAACTATTTCCGGATAGAAGTAATTATACTGCTAATCTTTTTGTTCACATCCTCACTTATCCCGAATGCCAGTACGGGTATTGAAAAAACAAGGAAAACAACAGTGCTGCGAATGATAATATCGACCCAGAATGGTTCTATTACCGGAATAAAATAACCGGCATAGTAAGCAGCGACAGTTATTACAGAAATGAACAGAAATCTCATGTTAAAAGGCTGAAGTTTGAATTTATACCACAAAAACACCCAGCGCACAAGGTTGAAGAGGAAAGTAGCAATTGCACTTGCAAGTGCAGCGCCTGTGATGCCGTATATGGGAATGAGCAGGTAATTGGAAACAATTATAACAGCAACGAAAAATATCATAAAATAAGCATACAGCCGGTAATACCTGCTTGTTGCTATTATTGCAGCGTTTAAACCGGTAGCCATGTCTATCAGACTGGATAAACATATCCAGAATATTACCCAGCGGCCAGCTTCATATTTTTCGGGAAGAATAAAGAATACATTATCAATATTAACCCAGATACCTGCAAAAAGCAGAGCAGAAAAAAGATACTGGTTCAGGCTGCTTTTATTATAAATGTCTTTTATAATGGTCATGTCGTTATCCTTCCAGGCTTCCGAAAGGAAAGTGGCGCTGATTCTTACAAGTGAACGGGAAGGAAGAAGAAGAACAACTCCAAAGAAAAATGTAACAGAATATATTCCTGCATCATAAAGCCCTATGAACTTTTCGATCATTATCCTGTCGATATTTAATATTATTGAACCGGAAAAAACGGTTAAAATCCCAAACCCGGCAACACTTATCATCGAATTACGAAGATCTTTCCCTATAAATCCCGGTTCCCGCCTGATTACAATGTTCTTTTCACGCAGAAGCATGAATATTATAATTAATGTGGGAATACAGATGGAAGCAAAGTATAATCCCACAAAAGAATCAATGCTCACAAGTGAAAAAATGTAAAGCCCTATTGAAATAATTATCAGGAGCCTCTGAAAAAATTCCTTTAAAACAGTTCCTCTTACAGTAAGGTACATCATCCTGCTGTATGCATCGAAGAGACAGAAAAACAATAAAAAAACAGCAGTAATGGGAATGTAAAACCAATATTGTGCCAGCAGGCCCGAGGAATCACCGCCCTGGGTTATTATGATATTCTTTAGTAAATAGAAAGATACAACAATAATCACAGAACCAACAATACCTACTAATACCATTATATTTAAAAAGCCATGGTGACTTTTGTCGGAAGTACGGAACCAGGGAAAAAGCCGGACTGTAACACTGTCGAAACCAAGATTCCCCATCTGGGAGAACAATGTTGCATAAGAAAGAACAACACTCAGTAACCCCACCTGTTCGGGACTTAAGAACCATGCAAAAAGGAAAATATTGGTAATTACGCCCAGTACAACACCAATGTAAGTATATATGGTGCCTTTAATAGTTTGTTTTTCAATAAGTCCCAATAGAAGTAATTATGGCCTAAAATTATTAAAAAAGTTTATCAGAAAAGCATAGATGCAAGCTTTTCGGCATTTTTAACGTTTGACAATCCGGTTTCGAGTATCTTTTTTCGTTCAGACATAGTCTCTTTCTGAAAATCTTTATTGAATAACATATTTAAAGCCTGAATGAATTCCACATCAGTTTCGGCGATATAACACAGATCGGAAAGGCCTGTGTTTTCAACCATAAGAGGATTGACCAGACAATGCCTTCCTCTGAAAAGTGACGAAAGCAGTTTTAATTTAATGCCGGTAGACTGAAATGTCACAAGGATATTTACATGTGCATGCCTGATAAGTTTATCCATGTCATTTTCATCGGGGTTCGAAACGACTTTGATATGATTGTTTACTTCGGCAGCCTTTATTATTTCATGGCCCGGATCTTTTCCGGCAATTACAAAGGGATAATTCATATTTACGAAAACCCTGTCAATAAGATATAACACTGCTTTCTGGTTCTCGGGGACTGAGAGATTCCCGTGGAAAAGGGCATATTCTCCGCGACCGGACAGTATATCAACATCATCATAAGGATGAAAGGCGGGAATATACTGCACATTACTGTATGTATGGCTGAAATATTCATAGTCGGAATTCGAGATCGCAGCAACACCCGATGCCTTGTTGAGTATCTTTTCGTATTGTTTAAGCTTTACAGATTCTGAATAATAATACAGCTTTCGTGAAAGATTCCCTTCAGCTTCCGTAAGGCCTTTGTAATAATCATGCTCTACATTGTGAGTTCTGACAACCAACCTGCGGTCATTTTCTGATAACTGGTTTAAACATGCTGTAGTGTGCAGGCCTTCAAATAACACGGGCAGATCATCTTTGCTCAGATTTTCAGCCAGGTTTTTTGAACTTCTTGTCGATACTATATAAGGTAAGGAGTCAAGCAGGAAAAATGGCCCTTTGTTGCGGGGATAGTAAATTACTTCCTCACATAATTCATCCAGAGCTTTGCTTTTCGCTCTTCCATACTCAAAACAGTGAAGAATAACCTTTACACCT
>CAZEWB010000092.1:5733-9623 GCA_964515655.1 uncultured Bacteroidales bacterium | reverse complement strand
ACCTGATCATTTCCCACCACCCTTTCATTTTCGGGGGAATAAAAAAAGTAAGTACAAAAACCGAAAGCGGAAGAATACTTATAAAGGCCATACGCAACAACATTGCTGTATTTGCCCTCCACACTCCTTTTGATGCTGCTGTCGGAGGCATCAATTTTGCCCTTGCCGAAAAACTCGGACTTGTCAATATAAAAGTCCTTAAACCTGCTTCGGGACAGTTGAAAAAAATTGTGACCTTTGTTCCATCGGCACATGCAGAAAAAGTCCGCGAAGCAATGTTTGCAGCAGGCGCCGGACATATCGGGAATTATGATTCCTGCTCTTACAACCTGAACGGCGAAGGGACATTCAGGCCTCTTGACGGCAGCAATCCCTTTACCGGAAAAAAAGGAAAAGTTCATTCTGAAAAAGAGACAAGGGTGGAAACAATTGTTCCTTTTTACAGGGTTGACGCTGTTATCTCTGCAATGAAGAACGCTCATCCATACGAAGAAGTGGCCTACGATATCTATCCTCTTGACAATACAAATCCATACAACGGATTCGGAACGACAGGTGAACTAAAAAAAGCTACGGGTGAAAAAGATTTTCTTGGTTTTGTAAAAAAACAGACAGGATGCGAAGTGATAAGACACTCGCAATTGCTTGGCAAACCTGTTAAAAAGGTTGCTCTGTGCGGGGGTTCCGGCAGTTTTCTTATAGGAGATGCAATACATTCCGGAGCAGATATTTTTATAACGGGTGATATAAAATATCATCAGTTCTTTGAAGCGGAAAAAAGGATTGTTATCGCCGATATCGGTCATTTCGAAAGCGAAAAAGTATTTTTAAGCAAAATGAAGGAACAACTAATGAAAAATTTCACTAACTTTGCAGTCCGAATTTCAAAAACGAACACTAATCCTGTAAATTATTTTTAATATGTTGGAAATCAATAATCCCACTCAGCAGGCAACCGAAATCAGCGTAGAAGACAAACTTAAAGCGTTGTACAAACTGCAGCAGTCCGATTCACAAATTGACAAAATCAGGACCTTACGCGGAGAACTTCCGCTGGAAGTACAGGATCTGGAAGATGACATAGCCGGGCTACAGACCCGCATCGACAACATCAAAGCACAGGTTCATCAGGCTGAGCAGAATATCCAGACAAAGAACAACGAGATCACTCAGGCTGAATCCAAGATAAAAAAGTACACTTCGCAACAGAAGGAAGTGCGCAACAGCCGCGAATTTGACGCGCTGAACAAAGAAATTGAATTCCAGCAGTTAGAAATTCAGCTTTGCAAAAAACGCATTCGTGAGTTCAACGACCAGATCGCTCTCCGCAAAGTCGAGATCGAAGGTTCAGAAAAGATCCTTGACGAAAGGAATAAAGATCTTCAGATAAAAAAGCAGGAACTGGATGAAATTGTTGCAGAAACACAGAAAGAAGAGGACAACCTCGTAGATGTTTCAGATGATCTTCAGAAATTCATAGAACCCCGTCTTTTGGGCGCATACAAACGTATACGCACCAACGCACGTAACGGCCTTGCAGTTGTTGCCATTGAACGTTTAGCATGCGGTGGCTGCTTTAATAAGATACCGCCACAGCGCCAGATGGAGATCCGCTCACGTAAAAAGATCATTGTTTGCGAATATTGCGGCAGGATACTTGTTGACAAAGAAATAGCAGGGATAGAGTAGTTCAGGTTTTTTCATGGCCAGCGCAGTCAAAAATCTTGCACGGGGTATACTCAGTGCCTTTCATATCCGAATTACAAAAAATCAGGAATACGATTATCAGGCATACCGTATCATGCAGATGCACCTGCAGTCAGGCTCCAATGCAATAGACGTAGGATGTCACAAGGGGGAATTCCTCGATCATTTTCTCAAATTTTCGCCTGCGGGCACCCACTTCGCTTTCGAACCAATTCCTTATTTATATATTCTACTCCAGAAAAAATACGGCCAAAACGTTAAAGTTTTTCCTTACGCATTAAGCAATACAAAAGCAAAAACAAAATTCAATTTTGTAAAAAACGCTCCTGCATACAGCGGCCTTCAGAAAAGAGAATACGAAGTCCAGGCCCCGGATATTGACGAAATTGAAGTGGAAACTGAATTGCTCGATAATCTTATCCCCGAAAATATTCAGGTAAACTTTATTAAAATTGACGTTGAAGGCGCCGAATTTCTTGTCTTGCAAGGCGCATCACACATATTGATCAGGAACCGCCCCCTTGTGATATTTGAATTCGGCCTGGGAGCATCCGACTATTACAAAGTTCGGCCCGAAGATGTTTACAGATTCTTTAAAGACACATGCAACATGCATATTTCTTTAATGAAAGATTTCATGCAGGGTAACGAAGCACTGACCTTTGAGAATTTCAGTAATCATTACCTTAACCGCACGGAGTATTATTTCATCGCGCATCCTTAGTTGCAGTGATCGGTTATCGGTTATCAGTGATCAGTATGTGGCACACAACTTAATGGTTATATGACTCATATAACTTTTCCGCTCACTGATTACCGATAACTGATCACTGATCACTGCAAATTTACTATCTTAGCACTTTAAACCAAACATGTCACTACCCAGATTCATACGCAACGACGATTACCTGAAACCATACGGGGAAATTTATTCTGATCTGCAGGACAGGGTCAATAAAAAGAAGAAGGAATTACTTCAGGGGCGGAAAAGAATTTCTGATTTTGCAAACGGACATCTTTTTTTCGGGCTTCACAAAGAGGGCAATGAACTTGTTTTTCGCGAATGGGCTCCCAATGCTGCTGCAATATGGCTTATCTCCAACGAAAACGCATGGATAAAGCATGATCACTTCCGCTTTAAAAGAACCGGACCCGGGATATGGGAGCTAAGAATTGATGCAGGTGTCATTCCCCACAACTCACTTTACAGATCGCATGGCCGGGAGGTGAAGGTGAACGCATTCCTGCATGGGCCACGAGGGTTGTTCAGGACGATCATACAAAGATATTCAACGCCCAGGCATGGTTCCCAAATCCATACATATGGAAGAACGAAGCCCCCATACCACCCGCCCACCCTATGATCTACGAGGCACACGTCGGGATGTCATCTGAAGAAGGTAAGGTATCGACATATATTGAGTTCAAAGACAACATTCTTCCATACATTGCAAACCTAGGCTACAATACGGTTCAGCTGATGGCCATACAGGAACATCCATACTACGGTTCGTTCGGTTATCATGTTTCGAGTTTTTTTGCACCTTCTTCGCGTTTCGGGACTCCGGAAGAACTTAAGGAACTTATAGATACGGCTCACGGTCTTGGTTTGAGAGTTATAATGGACATCGTTCATTCGCATGCAGTAAAGAATGAAAACGAAGGAATAAGCTGTTACGATGGCTCAAAATACCAGTTCTTCCATGACGGGCCAAGAGGCGAACATGTTGCATGGGATTCGCGCTGCTTCAATTATGCAAAGAACGAAGTTCTGCATTTTCTGCTTTCGAACTGTAAATACTGGCTCGACGAGTTCCGCTTCGACGGCTTCCGCTTCGACGGAGTTACAAGCATGATCTATAAGAACCACGGACTCGGGCAGGACTTCATGCAGTACGATGATTACTTTAACGATAACCTCGACTTTGAATCTCTCGTTTACCTTATACTTGCTAATCAGCTTATCCGTGAAATTAGGCCAGATGCATTTACCATAGCAGAAGACATGAGCGGGTTCCCGGGCATGGCAACAAGTCTTAAAGACGGAGGTATAGGTTTTGGCTACCGTCTCGCAATGGGTATACCTGATTTCTGGATAAAACTACTGAAAGAGAAAAAGGACGAAGAATGGAGTCCCGGTGAAATATACTATCAGCTGACAAATAAAAGGGAAGACGAAAATG
>CAZEWB010000092.1:0-5723 GCA_964515655.1 uncultured Bacteroidales bacterium | reverse complement strand
GCCACGACCAGGCTCTTGTTGGCGATAAAACAATTATCTTCCGCCTTATTGATGCCGACATGTATTTCCACATGAACTGTGCATACCATAATTTAATTGTTGACCGCGGAATGGCTCTGCATAAAATAATCCGCCTGCTCACGCTTACTACTTCCGGTGGAGGATACCTGAACTTCATGGGCAACGAATTCGGACATCCGGAATGGATAGATTTTCCGCGCGAAGGCAACAACTGGTCGTACCATTATGCACGACGCCAGTGGCACCTTGCTTTCGACCAAAGCCTGCGATACAGATTCCTTCTTGAATTCGACAAAGCGCTTTTAAGTTTTGTAAAAAAGGAAAAAACTTTAAATCATAGACCTGTTGAAGTATTAGTGAACAACGATGACCAGGTACTCGCATTCGAAAGGGGAAAATGCCTGTTTGTTGTAAATATGAATCCTGCAAAGTCCTTCACGGATTATGGCATCCCGGTTTCGCATGAGAACTGGAAAGTAATTCTCGACACCGATGCACCTGAATTCGATGGGTTCAACCTGATTGATAATACTATTACTTATAAGGCTGTTCCCGAAGACGAACTGAGACTTAAGTTGTATTTGCCGGCGAGGACGGGGGTGGTGCTGAAGAGGGTATAGAAAAATTTAATTTTAAACACTTAACATTTAACACTTAATTTTTAATGATTAAGTGAGCGAAGGTGTCATGCAGAGACCACAGCCCCAGAGGTGCCACAATGAAACATGACGGAAAGTTTAAACTCCACAACCCACCACAAAAAAGCAGTCACCCTGAGCAGGCCCGCCTGATAGAATAAATGTAGTTGTTGTAATAAAGCCTTGTCGAAGGGCGGCTGCTTTTCCCCTCTCCCCACGCACATGTTTCGACATTCCGCCATAATATTTATAGTATGTGAGCTTCCCGCATTCCCCCACAAATCGCCCCGTCATGCCAACGCTAACCCGCATCGTTCGATGACGGAACGTAAGGGCAGCAGCGCATCCTTCACTGCGTTCAGGATACATACCTTTTTTCAGTGCAAGATCGTGATTTCCTTCGATCCTGTGGAACTTTCCGCATGAGGTCGATATGGCTACAACTAAGAGAAATAATAAAAAATGTATCTTTTTCATAAACGAAATTTTAAACTAAAGTCAACTGAGAATTTAAAGGGTTGCAGTTGGGGAGAAAAAAAATAAAAAATGTTGCTTACGCTTGAGGTGACGGAAGACCGATGACAGATGACCGGAGTTGGCAGTTGGCAGTAGGCAATTGGCAGTAGGCGATGTCCACCGCACATGCCCAACTCCACTTCCGACTTCTGGCTTCCGACTTCCGACACTTTTTATAATTTCACATATAGAACTCGTATTTAACCGAATTTAACCTCTTTGTACAATTTGAATTTCGTATCTTCGTTCAGTAATTAGAACCATTTATGGCGAGAGCATTTCTTATAGCGGTTATTTTGTTTTGCAGCATTACATACGCTGGCGCGCAAGAGAAACCAATAGATTACATTAATTCGAATCTTTCTGAGATAGCAAAAAGCAAGGGATGGGATATTACAACTCTAAACACAGCTGCAAATGAAGATTATATGACCCAGAGGGAAAAAGATGTGATACTTGCAATAAATATGGTAAGGACAAATCCGAGAAAGTTCACTGTTGACTTTATAATGCCGCTGGAAAAATGCTTTGTCAAAAAAATAATGAAGGTTCCCGGCGGTGAGCCTGTAATAACAGACGAAGGCGTAAAAGCAGTATATGAACTCATGAAAGTACTACCTAAGGCCGATGCATCTGAAGTATTAAAGCCCTCAAAGGGACTCAGGTTTGCAGCAGCTGATATTGCAATGTATCAGGAAAAAACAGGAAAAACCGGGCATATTGGCGAAAAAGGCGAGACACTTCCAAAGCGTGTGGCAAAGTATGGCACCTACACTAATACTATAGCCGAAAACGTCTCATATGGTGAAGAGTCGGCGCTGATGGTAATTGTATCTCTTCTTATAGATGACGGAGTAAAAACAAGGGGACACAGAACAAACATTCTGAATCCTTCGCATAAACTCGTGGGAGTGAAATGGGGCGAGCACCCGAAATTCGAACGGATGTGTGCAATGACTTTTGCTGTTGATTTCAGTGAAAAGAAATGAATAATCCCGAAAAGAAAATTACTACAAGAGAATTTTGCGAAGCCGACATTCCGGAAATGGCAACGCTGACTGTAGAACTTGGATATCCTACTACAAAAGAAGAAATGTCAGTAAGAATGAAGGCAGTTGCTTCAAATCCTGATTACAAAACAATGATAGCAGAAAAGAACAGCAGGGTTATTGGTTTTATCGGAATGCTTAAGATAAATTACTGGGAAAAGAACGGTTGTTATATAAAAATTCAGGTTCTTGTAGTTAAAGGCGCTGCAAGAAAAACCGGAGCAGGAAATATCCTTATAAACTGCGCCGAAGAATGGGCAAGGAAAAACAATGCCGATCTGCTGGCTCTGACCTGCGGAAATAAAGATGAACGGGAAGCGGCACATAAGTTCTATCCGAAGATGGGATTTGTTCACAATGCAAAGGGATATATTAAATTAGTTGACAGTTGACAGTCGGCAGTCGGCAATTGGCAGTCTGCAATTGGCAGTTGGCAGTCGGCAATTGACAGTCGGCTGTTGGCAATTGACAGTCGGCAGTTGGCAATTGACAGTTGGCAGTTGGCAATTGTCGGCAAACTGGACTGAGGACTGACGATTGACGACTGTTGACTGCCGACTAACTAAAATGTTAAGTTTCACTAATTACAATTTATGATGACCCATATTTTTATTAGGTTTGCAGAGTGAACATCATTGATCTGAATAAAAAGGGCTGGCAGTGGGCTGTACTTTTTTTCCTTGCCGTTATATGGGGTTCTTCTTTCATCCTTATGAAGAACGGTCTTGTGGTATTCTCTTCAGTGCAAGTTGCTTCTCTCAGGATATCCATCTGTGGAATAGTTTTGCTGCCATTTGCCATTAAACACATTCGATACTTAAAGACACACTTTTTATTTTTGCTTGCTGTAGGACTAGTCGGCAACGGGATCCCGGCCTTTCTATTCACATGGTCGCAGATGCACGTCTCGAGCAGTTCTGCAGGAATCCTGAATTCACTTACTCCTGTTTTTACGTTAATTGTCGGAGGCCTTTTTTTCAGAACAAGGATCAGGAAGTTTCAGTTGATCGGTGTTTTTCTGGGTCTGGCCGGATCGGTCCTGCTTTTTGTAAACGATTCTTTCACTTTTGAGTTCAACATCTTCACCTGGGGATTGCTGATAGTTCTGGCAACAGTAATGTATGGAATAAACACAAATCATGTAAAGAACAATCTGAAAGAAGTCCCTGCTATTGCAATAACTTCTCTGTCTTTTATGCTTGTGCTGCCGGTATCATTATTTATATATTCGATGAATCTCCCCTGCCCCTGCATAATTGAAGATCCTGAATTTTACAAAGCGTTATGGTCAGTAATTGTTCTAGCTGTGTTTGGCTCCGCAATTGCCGTTGCTGTAATGAACACATTCATAAAATACACAACACCCGTTTTTGCAGCCTCGGTCACATATATCATGCCTGCCGTTGCTCTTGCGTGGGGATTCAACGATAATGAAAAGATCGGATTATCGTCGTTCCTTGCCCTTCTTCTTGTTCTTGCCGGTGTTTATCTTGTACAACTAAAATCGGACAAAAATAATGTTACAGAATAAATTTATCCGTCTTGGATTATGTGTCCTGTCGGGACTTATGCTTGCTGCGGGCTGGAGCAATTACCACACCGGCTATGCAACATTTTTTGGTTTGATACCTCTTCTGTTCATTGCAGAACGTTACAGATATGAAAACGTTCCCGGAAGTAAAATTGCAGTATTCTTTTATGCGTGGTTTGCATTTTTCATTTTCAATATTATTTCCACATGGTGGATATGGAACTCTACAGAATTCGGCGCTATTATGGCCATCGGCTTTAATTCTCTTTTCATGGCGATCGTTTTCTGGTTCTTCTTTATTATAAGCCGCAGGCTGGGACAGCGCACAGGGTTATGGTCTCTTGTGATTTTATGGCTGGGGTTCGAGTACCTTCATATGAACTGGGATCTTTCGTGGTCATGGCTGTCGCTGGGTAATTCCATGTCAGGCAATATCGCCTTTGTACAATGGTACGAATATACAGGTGTTTTCGGCGGTTCAGTTTGGATACTACTTATCAATATTTTCATCTTCCTTGCTTTTCAGAATGCAATTTCGGGAAACAAAAAAAGATCAGGAC
Source organism: uncultured Bacteroidales bacterium (assembly GCA_964515655.1). Taxonomy (GTDB): domain Bacteria; phylum Bacteroidota; class Bacteroidia; order Bacteroidales; family GWA2-32-17. The sequence continues at coordinate 1,408 of CAZEWB010000092.1, read as the reverse complement.
AATGGTTTGTCACATCAGCGCTGACGATACTTTTGCCTGTTACTCTTTCCCTTTTCATATATCATACTTACGAGGAAAAAGGGAAACCTGTTGAGATAGTAGTAGTTCAACCAAACATTGACCCTTACAATGAAAAGTTCGGAGGTCTGTCAACCATGATACAGCTGCAAAAGTTCACTGTTCTGGCTGAGAAAAAGATCACAACTAATACAAGTTATGTTATCGGCCCCGAAACTTCGCTGCCGGACGGTTTATGGGAAGAATCACTGAGCGACCACCCACACTTTGAATACCTTGTGAGTTTCGCAAAAAAACATCCGCAAATATCAATTGTTACAGGACTGTCATCATACCGCGAATTTCTTCCGGGTCAGCCGATAACTATTACAGCACGAAAATTCAAGGATGGTCCTGGATATTATGAAAGTTTTAATACCGCAATACATTTTGATACTGCGGGGGTACCAACCTTTTACCATAAATCGAAACTTGTTCTGGGAGTCGAAAAAATGCCCTTCCCGGAAACCCTGAGTTTTCTTGGAGAATTATCAGTTGATTTAGGCGGTACAAGCGGAGGGCTTGGAACAAGTCCCGAACCTGTTGTTTTCTCTTCGCGCGACAGCATGTTCAGACCGGCGCCGGTTATATGCTACGAATCGGTATATGGTGAATTTATTACAAAGTATGTTCTAAAAGGAGCCAATTTGATCTTTGTGATAACCAATGACGGTTGGTGGGGCGATACTCCGGGACACAGGCAGCATCTACGCTTCAGTTCGCTCAGGGCTGTCGAAACGCGCAGGGCAGTTGCAAGATCGGCAAATACAGGCATCTCGTGTTTTATTAACCAACGTGGAGATATTATCGACCCCACTGAATACTGGGTGTCCGGCGTTGTAAACGGGACAATAAATGCCAACGAAGAAATTACCTTTTACACAAAGCACGGAGATTATATCGGAAGAGCCGCTTCATGGCTTTCCGGACTGGTTCTGCTATACTTTTTTGTGATGAAAATAATGAAGAAAAAACATTAATCTGATAAATAATGGACACAAGCATATTCAACGATAATGCAAAAACACCTTCGGACGCCGACCTTAAAAAAGCACTTGGAAAAACTTATGAGACATGGATCTCACTAAGAGACTTTATTCGCGGAAAATATCCCGCAGCAATCGAAGAATGGAACTTTCCGGGAGAAAAATACGGATGGAGTTTCAGGATGAAAGACAAGAAAAGAGCAATAATATATTTCCTGCCAAGAGAAAATTACTTTAAAGCAGCATTTGTTTTCGGACAAAAGGCATACGATGAAATTCAGAAAAGCAGTGTTGCGAAGGAAATAAAAACTGAACTCGAAAAAGCTAAGGTCTATGCCGAAGGCCGGGGAATAAGGATAGAGGTT
>CAZEWB010000091.1:0-9624 GCA_964515655.1 uncultured Bacteroidales bacterium | reverse complement strand
ATTATTAATATATCTATTGCCAGGAACGTTTTCTGTGATCAGAATAAAGTACATACCAGGCGGAAGAAAATCGAGTGTTAAAGAAAACCTTTTGTTTTCTTTAATGCAGGCCTCATTTTTTAATGTATAAAGGTATCGCATGCTACAATCAAAGAGGTCAATTTTTATCTGACTATTTTCTTCTGAGTTGTAATTAATATTTAGCTCGTTTTTCAAAGGGTTGGGCCAGACCCTGATATTTTTTCTCTGATTGTTTTTTTCAGAAGATACTCCGACAATCAATGTAGCAGGTATCACTTCAGATATTCCGCAACAACCACCGTTAACCGTTTTTAAAACATTATAATCATCTACTGCATAACCGACATTTTTATTGACAAATTGTATCTCGCTTAAAGTTAAAGAATCGGCGTAAACTTGTTCTGTCCAATTGTTTCCGCCATCAGTAGTGCCAATAATAAAGCCATAACCATCTGCCATGATATCATATCCTACAGCCCAGCCGGTATCACGGTTAATAAAAAATACAGAATGCATATCTCTGAAAAGCGGGTCATCATATTTATCTGTCCATGTCTGCCCACCATCTTGTGTTGAAAAAAGTGAAGTATAGTATGTGCCCCATCCAAATAATGAATCAATAAAATTACATTTTAATCCACCAAAATTTTGAGTTGTCCATGTATTTCCACCATTATTAGTATGAAACATATACATACTACCCCAAGCTACCCAGCCAACAGAATCATTAATCATAGAAATACTAGTTCCACCAGAATCTTTTTGTATTATCCATGTGTCACCCCCGTCTATAGTATGATATATCCTTCCAATGGGGGGATTATAAACGGTACCAAGCACCCAACCAGTATCAGGATTAACGAAGCATACATCCCAGAATTTGCAGGAATCAGGTATCTGAAGTTCGCTCCATGTATTGCCACCATCGGTAGTTTTAATTTGAGTATTATACTCACCTACAGCCCATCCAATATTATTATTGATAAAAAACACAGAATTTATCATCATATAGGGTGGATTGCCCGAATAAGGAAGTTGTTGATGCCACGTATCCCCTCCGTCATAAGTTTTATAGACCATATTACCTGCAACCCATCCTGTGTCCTGGTTGATAAAATATACATCTCTGAATTCATGTATTAAATAGGTAAATTTGATGTCAGTCCATTGGGCATTTGCAGGTAAACAGGATGCAATAAAAAGAGCGAAGAAGATTTTTTTCATAATTTAATGATCTTATAATTATTAGTACTGTTTTTACCCTGAATTTCTAATATTATTACTCCTGATGGCATATTATTTACGTCAATTACATTATTTCCCCTCATTAAAGGTATCTTCTTTATTTCATCCCCAAACATATTTCTAATTATCAGCCTGCATTCATATTCAGGATATATGTTTAATACATCTTTTACAGGGTTGGGAAATATTATACTACTTTCTGAATTATCATAAAAACTTTCCATTATATCAGCATCATAATTACAGGGTAATGTTGTATATGTGAAAAGACCAAACTGCGGGTCATAATAGCATCTTAAACCATCTAACATTGCACCATCAATAGTTATTGAGTCACACCAGATATCTGGTGTAAAAAAAAATGTACCGCCAATATTCTCAATAATTGTATAGTAGGATGTTCCTTGTAGAAAGAAATATTTTTGAATTACCCCATTGTTCTCATAAAATCTAATTGAATCAACAATAAAATCATAATTACACCAATCCCATGTAAAAATCCAATGGTCACCTTCATTTGAATTGAAAAAGAATATAGGTACAAATATGTTTTGTTCTTTATTGTAAAAAAATACTGTGTCATTCATCTTATATGTGTATGCGTACATGATTGTATCGTAACTTTGTACATTCCAACCAGGTAAATACCAAAAACCTCCCTTTCCTCTGATAATACTGGAGTTTATTCCATTAATTACCGTATCTCCGGTTACTTCAAACAATGCATAACCTGTATCAGGGCTCATAAAGTAAGATTCCTGATAATACCACACTGATCCGACAGGCGCCCATTCATTCTGCGCCCATACAGATTGCCCTGCTATTATCGGGATAAAAATAAATGATAAAAGGATTTTTCTCATACAGAGTTACTACGACATTAATGAACAATTTTATTTACAAAATTAATTATATGAACAAATTACAAGTAAAGATACAACTTATTTCCGGAAAAGCAAATAGACATAAGCCATCATACTATTATTTTTCAATGCGTTATATATACAACAAAAATAAAATACCTGAAAAAAAAGGCACGCTTAAATTGCGCGCTCTTTTTGCTTTAATAACAGAACTATTTAGTTTCTGTCAATAAAGTCTAGTGTTTGGATCAGAATGTTCGAGATCGAGGTTTCGATGACTTGAGAATCAGGAGTGTACTGACGTACTCGACTGATTCGAAAGTCGAGAATAACGAAGATATCGGACATTATGGACAAACACTAATTATCTTCTCAACTCAAAGTTCTTACCAAGATACAGGCGGCGCACATGTTCATCTTCCGATAATTCCTCGGCGGTTCCGTATTTAAAGATAGCGCCATCGATAAGCAGGTATGCGCGGTCGGTTATCGAAAGCGTTTCATGAACGTTGTGGTCGGTGATAAGTATACCTATGTTTTTAGCTTTCAGTTTCCTTACGATCTCCTGTATGTCTTCCACTGCTATCGGGTCAACCCCGGCAAAAGGTTCATCGAGCAATATAAATTTAGGGTCAATGGCCAGCGCCCGAGCTATCTCTGTTCTGCGTCGTTCCCCACCGGAAAGCTGAATGCCCAGGCTTTTACGAATCCTCTGCAGGCCAAACTCGTCAAGCAACTGCTCCACACGTTCCTTTTGTTCTTTTTTACTGAACTTCGACATTTCAAGAACACATTTGAGATTATCCTCAACGCTCATTCTCCTGAACACCGAGGCTTCCTGTGCAAGATATCCTATTCCCAGTTGTGCGCGTTTGTAAACGGGTTCTGTTGTGATCTCTGCATCATCAAGAAAAATACTGCCGGAGTTAGGCCTGATAAGACCAACTATCATATAGAACGAGGTCGTTTTCCCTGCACCGTTGGGGCCAAGCAGACCGACGATCTCGCCCTGGTTCACTTCGAACGAAACGCCTCTGACCACCGTCCGGCGGCCATATTTTTTAAGGATATTGTCAGTGCGTAATTTCATTCTGCAAATTTATCAAACAATTCCTTCCCGTAAAATATCGTGAAGGTGTATCATCCCGGCATATTTTCCTTCATCGGTAACGATCAACGTAGTGATCTTGTGCTTTTCCATAAGGTAATATGCATTTACAGCCATCTCGTCAGGGGTAACGGATTTAGGATTCTTTGTCATTATTTCAGAAGCTTTAAGATTGCCTGTGTCGGTTCCCTTTTCGAGCATACGCCTCAGGTCGCCATCTGTAATGACCCCGGCCACAGTCCCGTCCTTATTTACAACCGCTGTCGCCCCCATGCGCTTTGAAGATATTTCAACTATCACGTCTTTAAGACTGCTGTCGGGCCTTACCTTTGGAGGAGTTTTAATATTTGCAATATCGGATACATGAGTGTATAGTTTTTTTCCGAGTGAACCGCCCGGATGTACTCTGGCGAAATCTTCGGGGCTGAAGCCATGCAATTTTAAAAGACAGACCGCAAGGGCATCTCCCATTACAAGCTGGGCGGTGGTGCTGCTGGTTGGCGCAAGGTTATTAGGGCAGGCTTCCTTTTCTGCTTTTGCATAAATGATCTTATCGGCATGTTTGGCGAGGTACGATTCGAGGTTGGACACCATGGCAATTATCCTGTTCCCTTTTTCACGAAGGACAGGGACAAGCACTTTTATTTCCGGGGTGTTTCCGCTTTTCGAAATACATAACACAATATCGTCAGGCAGGACTATTCCTATATCGCCGTGAATGGCATCGGCTGCATGCATAAAAACCGCAGGCGTCCCTGTTGAATTAAAAGTGGCAACGATTTTCTGAGCAATGATGGCGCTTTTGCCAATTCCGGTAACGATAAGGCGGCCTTTCGACTCAAAAATCATCCTGACCACATCGGCAAATTGTTCATCAACAAGGCCGGCCAGTTCTTTTATTGTATCGGCTTCAGTAATTATTGTACTAACAGCCAACCTTTTTATTTCTTTATTTGTTTCCAATTTTATTGTTTTAATCAAAAAAAAGTAAAAAAAATTTTGAGATCAAAAAAAAAGCAGTAAATTTATTCTACAAAAGTATTTTTTTTACATGTAATTCAAAAGAAGAAAATGAAAGAGGTGAAGAAAGCGAAAAAAAGCGCAGTGAAAGAAGTGTCACGCAATAACTTGCACGAGGCTCTTAAATTCCATTTCGGATTCGACCGTTTTAAAGGGAACCAGGAAGATATTATCAATAATGTCCTTAATAAGCAGAATACATTTGTACTGATGCCCACCGGCGGCGGCAAGTCGATGTGTTACCAGCTGCCCGCCTTGCTCATGCCCGGTACTGCAATTATTATTTCGCCCCTGATCGCATTAATGAAGAATCAGGTTGACGCAATGAGAAGTTTCAGCAGCGAGGACGGTATCGCTCATTTTATGAACTCATCGCTTAGCAAAATAGAGATCACCCAAGTAAAAGAAGATGTCCTGAGCGGAAAGACCAAGATGCTGTATGTTGCTCCGGAAAGTCTCACTAAACTCGAGAACATCGAATTCCTTACCAAGGTAAATATCTCCTTTTACGCTGTTGACGAAGCACACTGTATAAGTGAATGGGGACATGACTTCCGTCCTGAATACCGCCGGATAAGACCGATGGTCCAGGAGATCGGAAATGCTCCGGTCGTCGCACTTACTGCAACAGCAACGCCCAAGGTTCAGCATGATATCCAGAAGAACCTGCAGATAATGGATGCCACTGTTTACAAATCATCATTCAACCGCCCTAACCTATATTACGAGATAAGAGCCAAAGTCGGAGCAACCAAGGAAATTATCCGCTTTATTAAGAATAATTCAGGAAAATCCGGTATTATTTACTGCCTGAGCCGCAGAAAAGTTGAAGATATGGCTGAACAACTTGTTGTAAACGGAATAAAAGCGTTGCCCTATCATGCAGGCCTGGATTCCACCACCCGTTCCAACAACCAGGATGCATTCCTGTACGAAGCTGTTGATGTAATGGTCGCCACCATTGCTTTTGGCATGGGCATAGACAAGCCGGATATCCGTTTTGTTATTCACTACGACATGCCGAAAAGCCTGGAGGCGTATTATCAGGAAACGGGGCGGGCAGGACGCGATGGAGGAGAAGGTCAATGCATTGCGTTTTACAGTTACGACGACATAGTAAAACTCGAAAAATTCATGCAGGGAAAACCCATTGCCGAACAGGAAATAGGGAAACATCTGCTTTTCGAAACTGTTTCTTATGCCGAATCATCGGTGTGCAGACGCAGAACACTGCTTCACTATTTCGGCGAAGATTATCACGACCCCAACTGTAACAATTGCGACAACTGCCTTAATCCAAAGATCGAATTCGACGGCAAAGAAGCCATTCTTACCGTACTACAGACTATACAGGAAGTCTCCGAAAAATTCAAGGCCGAACATATTGCAGATATCATCAGCGGAGTTGCAACTTCTACTCTTAAATCATACCGACATCACACGATCGATTCATTCGGCATAGGCAAGGATGAACCGCGCAAATACTGGCTTGCTATCATACGCCAATCACTTATTCATAAGTTCATAGTAAAGGATATCGAGAACTACGGACTGCTGAACATTACCGACAAGGGCCGTGAGTTCATGAGCAACCCGATATCTGTCAAGCTTACCCGCGACCACGAATACGAAGAAGGCGATGATGAAGATATAATGAAACCTCATGTCGACGGCAACGCTGCCGACAACGTCATTTTCTCGATGCTGAAAGAAATGAGGAAGGAAATTGCCAAAAAGAACAACCTCCCTCCTTATGTAATTTTTCAGGACTCCTCGCTGGAAGACATGGCAATTCAGTATCCTATAACAATGGAGGAAATGAAGAACATTGCCGGCGTAGGAAGCGGAAAGGCAATACGGTACGGTAAAGAATTCGTTGAACTTATTGCCAAGTATGTTCAGGAAAATGAAATTGAACGCCCTCAGGACCTGGTAGTAAAATCGGTAGTAAATAAATCTGAAATTAAAGTTTACATCATCAATCAGACCGACCGCAGGATACCACTCGAGGACATCTGCAGGGCAAAGGGTCTTGAATTCGATGACCTGCTAAGCGAACTTGAATCTATCGTATATTCCGGAACAAAGATAAACCTGAGCTATTATATAGATAATGTAATAGAAAAGGAAAAACAGCACGAATTGTACGACTATTTCAGAAGCGCCGAAACTGACAGACTTTCTTTAGCTATGGAAGAACTCGGACCCGACGATTACACCCCTGAAGAAATACGTTTGATGAGGCTGAGGTTTATTTCGGAGATGGGCAATTGATCCTTCGGAAACACTTAACACTTAATATTTAACACTGAACACTTAAGTATTGTTTCAGTGTAGTTGAACCTGCCTTAATTGTCCATGCCATTATGTGTTAAGTGTTTTACGTTAAGTGTTTCTAATGAATATTGTATGTGCACTACCCAGTATAAATATGCACGCTGTTCTGCGCCGCCGGCAGATAGTTTATTCCGAACCGGCAGATCCCTTATTGACTGGTCAAAACCGAGAAATTACGGGGAATACTTTTGTAAGCCGACATTCCTATTCTTCTTTCACCTCCAGAGTGTCAATTTCGAATAATTCCCATGCTTTTGCTTCTTTACAATTTGCTATGAGAATTCCACCATGGTTAAAGTCAGCTGATACATATACTTCGTCATTATTTTTAATCAGAATCTTACCGTTTCCCTGGTTGATCAGATAAAAAGACTCCCAGAAAGAACGCTTTTCGGCAAATGACCATAATTGATTTTGTCTGTTCCCATCCGAACAAACGTAGTAACTATTATCAGATATAAGAGCCACCCTCTGATCTTCTTTGTCGATTTTTATCATCCTGAATTTTTCGTACTGCGAAACGGAATCCCCATTAGCAATAAGCGAACCATCAGGTTGAAGCCGGACATACTTTCCAGTGCACGATTTTAAAGTTATAACATAATCTGGTTTCTCTTTATAGTAATTCTCCCCCATGAGTGATACAAAGATATCCCCTGAAGAAACGATATATTTATATTCATTCCAGTCCCAATCACCAAAACCTTTAAAGCCCAACCTGAAATTGGAAACAATATTCAGATTATACAATGAAGCAAGCAAAAGGACAAATAAGATAACAACTTTAAAATATCGTTTGAATACACTGATAATCATTGCGAGGCCTGCTGCCAAAAAAGGATATATATCAATTGCTGCCCTGCTGCCATAGCTGACTCCCAGGGACCAGGTATACCAGGAAGAAACCATATAAACATAGGCAACAAATAACAATAGAATCCAAAGGCCGTTTAAATTCCTTTTTACCAGATAAATAATTGCTCCAAATATCATGAAAATTATAAGCGGGTTAAACGTTATCATACCACTACGTGGTGAAAATAGGAGCTCAAGCCACATAGGATTCCGTAAATTTCTAAATGCCTCATCGCCATAGGAGTATGAGAAATAAGTATTGAAAGCATATTTCCAGTAAAGCATTTGAGGGAATAAGAACAGTCCAATAATTAAAAGAAGTACTGCGGCATTTTTCCAGGTAAGATACAACCGTATTCTTTTCTTTAGCGATTCCTTATCCGGCATATCCCAGAGGAAAACAAACGGGAGGAAAACGACATCCATGTTCCGGACAATAATGATAAGTGCACAAAGCACCGAAATAACGATAAAAATCCGTGTTCGCTTCTTTTTCCCTTCTGATAGCAAGAACCTTTTATTAAAATACAGCAACATGGAAAATAAGGCGAAGGAATATACATGCGACATGCCAACCTCATCTGTGGAATAAAAAAAGAGGTTCGTGCCAAACAATAAAAATATCAAAGATAAATATGTAGTAAGAGGATCAAAATAGTGTCTCAGAAAACGAAATAAAAACAACAATCCCAGGAATAAATAAAACACTCCTGACACCAGTGTCATTTTAAGGTATATGCTGGAAAATCCATCCGCAGGTTCTTCTTCTGAGATCAAAGCTGCAATATGAGTTATTAAAAAGAAAGGTGTCATCAGCAAACTGGTGCCATACGGATACTTTGTAATAACTTTGCCATTAACAATATTGAATCCGTGCCCTGCCTTTTCCTCAGCATAATCAGGAAAATTTTCGCCATTGAAACAGTATAGAAAAGCAGCAGGCAAATAAACATAATAACCACCTTTATCACAATAAATCTCATTTTCCCAATAAAAGATCCTCTCCGCCCTGTGATGACATAAGGAGATATTCAGTATCAGAGCACTAATAACTAATAATATTATTATGTATAAATATTTGTTCAAATACTTCATATGTATTTTAAAAAATATACAAGTAAAAGTATTAATAATTTTCTTTAGATTTTTCCTTCCATAATACATTTCCCATGCATCCATCGTATTAAAATGATTAATGAAAGTTCTACGTTTCCTTAATCATTAAAAATTATGCATTTTTCATTAATCATTTTTATGTGTTTACCCCGCATAAATATGCACGCTGTTCTGCGCCGCCGGCAGATAGTTTATCCCAAACCAACAGATAAGCAACGCAGCAAATGACAATACAAGAATCCACATTATTGTTGTTCCTGAGCGCAGCCTGCTAAAGCGTAAATGTATATATATAATGTATGCCAGCCATGTGATGAGTGCCCATGTTTCTTTCGGATCCCATGTCCAGTAATGTCCCCATGCCTGTTTTGCCCATAGGGCGCCGAATACAAGTCCGGGTGTAAGGAATCCGAACCCGGCATATACAAGGTTGTCGGCAATATTAATAATGTCTTTTTTCTCAGGCCTGAAATATCTGTAAAAAAGTCCAACTGCCGCAACAAGCGCCGACGCTCCAAGAAGCGAGTATCCGGCAATATAAACAATGACATGTGGAACGAACCATACACTCTGCAATGCGGGCATTAGGGTCTTATCATGTATCTCGGGCTTCATTAAGTTAATGATTAGAAATACCAGGCCCATTAATAGCATAAAACTGGCCAACCATCCGTATTTCCACAAACGGAGAATTAGAAATGCCACCACAGGCATAAATAACGCGTACCATAAACGGGTTTCGCCAAGAGTACGCAGGGGAGGCCTCTCCAGGGATATCCACATCATGACAATAAAAACTGACATGAGTGTGATACCGGAAATGATTAGTATATCCGACAGGTATTTTATGAATACCGATCGGTTGTACCACCACACTGTTACCATCGCAATGGCCCAAACAAGCATGGAAGCCCACGAAAAAATATGGTAATGCTCCCACATCATTTTTCTTTTCCTATCTTAAAGCCAACTTGTTTACGGGGTTTCCGTTCAGTCGCTCGCGTTCCGCGAGTGACTGATATATGCGTTTTCCTGGTTCCACCCCAACTTGATATTACA
>CAZEWB010000090.1:6650-9644 GCA_964515655.1 uncultured Bacteroidales bacterium | reverse complement strand
GTATCTCTGCAGGGCGGAGCGCTGCTGTTGTTATGGCTACATCAATACTAGATGAAGTGTATTTTATAATTATGTTCCCTTTGTTGTTATTAGTAATTGGAAGTACAGACATGTTTTCGATTGACGGACAGCCTTTACTTAGCTGGTCTGCATTGTTTTCAAATTTTTACTTTTATTTTGCCGCAATAGGATACCTGATAAAGCTATTATATACAATACTGCTGTTTTATGGCTTGTTTATTAACCCTCTAGTAATAAAAAAGATCTTTGTTTTTGTTTTTAAACTTCCTTTTCTCAGGAAATGGAGTAAAAGTGCCGAACAGGCAGGTGAAGATGTTATATCTGCATCAGGGTTACTAAAAAACAAATCATTCAAATTCTGGTTTAATGCACTTGGTGCAACTTTCATCTCATGGACAGCACGCTATTGGGTGGTGAACTTCCTGTTACTTGCCCTTGTTGTAGGTGTCCCGGGCTTCATGATAAGTTTTTATGATCATTTCATAATTTTCGGTCGTCAGCTTATTATATCGATAATGTTACTTATTATGCCAAGTCCCGGCGGAAGCGGTTTTGCCGAATGGATATTCCAGGATTATCTTAAAGAATTTATCCCTGTGGGATTTGTTGTAATAACGGCTTTTATGTGGAGACTCATCAGTTATTATCCATATCTGTTCATGGGTTGCTTTGTTATTCCACGGTGGGTGAAGCGTGTTTTTTCATACAAAAGTCAATATGGTTCTTTGTCAAAATGAGTGGGTAATAAAATTGTAATCGTTTTAATGAACAATGCCAAATTTTCAATTTCCAATGATCATATGTTAATACACCTCGAATTACGAAAAAGATCATACGAAATTACGAAATACGAAAACAGTAGTACCTATTCGTAATTCGTATTTTCGTATAAAATTCGTAATTCGATGATATGAGAACTATTGAACTTTTTATTTACATTTACCAACACACTTTTATTAAGAACCGTTAATATATACTATTTATTACAATAGCGGAACAAGCGTCAGCAGTCATCAGTGTTCAGTCATCAGTGTAGTTGTTGTATGATTATCTTATTATTCACTATAATTGCCTAATGATGACTGTCAACTGCCGACTGTCAACTGACTGCCAACTGCCGACTGTCAACTGACTGCCAACTGCCGACTGTCAACTGTCAACTGATGACTGCCGACTGTCAACTGCCAACTGTCAACTGATGACTGCCTCCGACTATTGACTGATGCCTGTTGATAACTAAAAAACTAACCCTTTATAATTAGGTAGCAACGCAGTTATTTTTGTTAAAATCTGTTGTTATGAATATTCTCGATATAATTATTCTGATACCTGTTGCATGGTTCGGGTATAAGGGATTTACAAAAGGTTTTTTTCAGGAAGCAGCATCTGTAGTATCTTTATTGCTTGGAGTATGGGCTGCAATACATTTATCGTACTGGCTGTCGCAACTACTGGCTTCATGGTTCAATACCACCTGGAAATATCTTCCGATTACAAGTTTCCTGATAGTTTTTCTGATTGTGATTATAGTTGTACACCTTATTGCAAAAGCGCTTACCAAAGCCTCTTCGAAAGCTTCACTGGGAATATTTAATAAACTTTTAGGTCTTGTTCTTGGAGCTGCTAAAATCCTGCTGATACTTGGTGTTCTTATTGTAATAATAAACCGTTTCGACCCGCAGGGCTATTACATAAACAATGAAGTTAAAAAAGGTTCTCTTATATATGAACCGCTTAACGACGCTGTAATGAAGATCTATCCTTCTGTCGAAGAAAAATTCGGCAAATGGCAGATGCCCGAAGTAAAAGTTTCTGTTGATAATAAATCTGAAGCAACAGAGTAAAACACTTAAGTAAAAATTCCAAATTCTAAGAACCAATTTCCAAACAAATCCAAATTAACAAGCACAAAATCCCAAACCCGTTTTGAATTTCATTTTTTTGATATTTGAATTTGTTTGAGATTTTATTTTTTGGATTTGGGATTTATTTCCCGCATATTCCTATATTTGCGCATGCTTAACAAGGCCGAAATTAAGTTTGTGCGTTCACTTCAGCAGAAGGAATCGAGGATCTCGTCAGGGATGTTTGTAGCCGAAGGTCATAAGATAGTATCCGAAATTATCGCAGCAGGCATTGTGCCTGAGATGATAATTGCAAACGAAGAGTGGATATCTTCAAATAATAATATTGTAAACAGACTTGGAGAAAAGGTAAAGCCTGCTTCAGAAAAAGATATTGAACGCTGCAGTTCATTCAAAACTCCGCAGAATGTAATTGCTGTTTGCAAAATACCGGCAGGTAAAACGCCGGACAATATAAACGGCAGCCTTGTTCTTGCCCTCGACGATGTGCAGGATCCTGGAAATACAGGCACTATACTTCGTATTGCAGCATGGTTTGGTATAAAATATATTTTATGTTCCGATGCATGTGCAGACCTGTACAATCCTAAAGTGATTCAGGCTTCGATGGGTGCGTTTTACAAAGTGAATGTAATATATGGCAGCCTGCCCGGAATGCTTTTAAAACTTAAAGAAAAAGGTTACAGTGTTGCGGGCACATTTACCAAAGGACAAGCACTGGATATTTTCGAACCACCGTCATCACTTGTTGTGGTAATGGGCAACGAGAGCAGGGGAATGACAAAACCTGTTAGAGATGTTGTTGATATTTCTCTCACCATACCTTCGTTTTCTCCCGAAGGAAGCGGAATAGAATCGCTCAATGTTTCTGCTGCAGCATCAATCTTATGTTATGAATTGTCTAAAAAACGTTTAGATGGGAACTGTAAATAAATACAGGCAGCCCGAGGGTTCACTGATAAGTTATTTCAGCAATCTGGTAAAGAGTCATGGCGGAATAAATCTTGCACAGGGCATCCCGGGTTACTCACCTCCATCTGAGTTGCTTCAAATACTGTCGGAGTTATCTGTAGATACTCCACAACACCAACCAAACACACCCAACACA
>CAZEWB010000090.1:0-6640 GCA_964515655.1 uncultured Bacteroidales bacterium | reverse complement strand
GGACTTATCTGTAGCTACGTCAATACACCAGTATGCACCGGGTACCGGCAATAAGAAACTTGTGGAACAAATATGCAGTTATTACGACAAGACCCTTTGCAGTCCCGATACTTTGCTTGTTGTGCAAGGAGCCACCGAGGCTGTTACACTACTATACATTTATCTGAAAAAGATCACTCACGGTAATTTTACTACACTTGCTTTCGATCCCGTTTACGAAACCTACAATAACCTGCCTGCAATATTCGGCGACAAGTTTGTTTCGCGGCCTTATACAAAAGATCATCAGATCGACTTTGAGCAGCTGGAGTATAACATAGAAAACAATGAGGTCAGACTGGTTTTCCTGAATACACCTGGAAATCCTTACGGCAGGATGTTCACTGAGGAAGAGGTGAAAAAGATCATAGGTCTGTCGGTAAAATACCAGTTCTTTATAATTATTGATGCTGTATACCGCAACCTTTATTTCCGCAACAAGCCTTATATCCCGTATTTTGATTCCAGCGACAGGATATTTTACGTTAACAGTTTTTCGAAGTCCCTTTCTATTACAGGCTGGCGGATAGGTTACCTTATATGCAGCGAAAGCCACATGAGGCGCATCAGATCCGTTCACGATTATACTGGTTTGTGTGTGCCGTCGGTACTGCAGGAAGCCGTGGCAAGATATCTTGCTGAACACAATTTCGGGTTGTCATATACAGAGTCTGTAAGGCAGAAACTGATTAAGGCATACAATATGTACAAACCGGAGCTCGAAGGGTTGGGTTTTGTTGTGCCTGAATCAGATGGCGGATACTTTTTATGGGCATCACTTCCCGCACATGTTAAGGATGATTTTCGTTTTGCAGTCGACCTGTATGAAAATAAAAAAGTGGCAATAATTCCCGGCCGTCATTTCAGTCCCGGAAGAACAGATTTTGTAAGGTTCAATATAGCACGCGAAAAAGAGGAATTAGAAAAAGGACTGGAGAAACTAAAGCAGTTTGTTGTTATTTAACTGATGATACGCATAATTTTTAGACACGAATTACACGGATTTACACGAATTGTCATTTAGACACGAATTATCATAATCTAATGAAGTGTGGGAAGTCAGGAGCACGAAGCGCGAAGTTGAGGGGGGCATGAGCCCGGTGCATGGGGTTTATAAATCCCTGCTCACAACCCACGATACATGCGACTTCGTGCTTCCGACTTCGTGCTTCCCACACTTTAAATAACAGATAGGTGTTTTTCGTAAGAATTCGTGAAATCCGTGTCTGTTTTTTTCACGCAAATTCGTGTCAACTTCTTTTTACGTAACATGAGTTATTTATGTTGGAACATTTAAATATAAAGAAAGGTCTAAAAAAAATCGTCTACCTTTACTTTTCTATTATACTTTATGCGACTACTGATTTTTCTCGTTTTGCTTTTTTGTTTCCTGCTTTCAGGTATCAACTGTGTTTGCCAGAATTCAGGCTGTACAGATGCTGAATCAATAAAAAAGGGTGAACTTACAAATCTGTTCAAAATTTCGGACCACATATATCGTTCCGAACAGCCTGGATCTGCCGACTGGGGCGAACTTGCCGGCGAAGGTATAGTTACAGTTATAAACCTCAGGCATGGAAATACTGATGTAAAGGCCAACACTTTAAAAAGACTGAATTACATTCATCTTCCAATGAAGGCATATTGTATAAAATATGAAAAAATGGTTGAATGTCTGAAACTGATAAATAAATCAGGTGGCGCGAGTCTTGTACATTGCCTTCATGGCTCCGACCGTACCGGTTGTGTAATCGCATGCTGCCGTATGGTCTTTTGCGGGTGGACGCGTGAAAAAGCAATAGATGAATTTCTTCAGGAAAAATTCGGCTATCATCACTTCTGGTTCCCGGGAATAAAAAAATTTCTGGAGGAAGTAGATATTGAAAAACTAAAAAAAGATGTACTAATGTAATTTGATACAAAATATGGTTCTTTGTCAAAATGAGTGGATAATAAAATTGTAATCGTTTTAATGAACAATGCCAAATTTTCAATTTCCAATGATCATATGTTAATACACCTCGAATTACGAAAAAGATCATACGAAATTACGAAATACGAAAACAGTAGTACCTATTCGTAATTCGTATATTCGTATAAAATTCGTAATTCGATGATATGAGAACTATTGAACTTTTTTTTACATTTACACATACACTTTTATAAAGAACCCAAAATATCAAGATGCATAAAACCAGGATTATTATATTAATTATTTGCTGGCCTTTTCTCCGGGCGTACCCTAACCTCCCTGCGGATACTATACTGCTGCGCAATCATGTCGATGCTCTTTCAAAAACAAATGGATACAGGAATTACAAGAACCTTGATGCATTGAATGAGGCTGCATCTTATATCTACAATTGTTTTTCTTTATATGCCGATACAGTTTATTACCAGTATTTTGATGTGAAAGGCACGTCATATAAAAATGTTATCTGTTCGTTCGGACCCCCTGATGCAGGTATCATCGTAATTGGCGCTCATTATGATGTTGCCGGGAATCAGCAGGGCGCCGATGATAATGCAAGCGGAGTAGCCGGGCTGCTGGAACTTGCAAGAATGCTTAAGGGCGGGAAACTGAACTACAGGGTAGAGATAGTTGCATTCTCGCTTGAAGAGCCGCCTTATTTCATGACTGAATATATGGGCAGTTACGTTCACGCAAGATCACTTTACGAAAAAAAGGCTGATGTATACGGAATGGTATGTTTTGACCTGATAGGCTATTTCAGCGATGAAAAAAGATCTCAAAAGTATCCGGTTCCACTGTTATCTCTCTTTTATGGCCGAAAAGGCAATTACATAACTCTGGTAAACAAATTCGGCAAGGGCTCCTTTGCAAGACGTTTTACAAGGAAGTTCAGACATGTTGCAGAAGTGAGGACTAAAAAGTTTTCGGGGCCAAAGTTTGTTTCCGGTGTCGATTTTTCCGATCACCTTAACTATTGGAATCTCGGATACAGTGCAACTTTTGTAACAAATACAGCTTTTTACAGGAATAAAAACTATCATACAGCGGGCGACGTCCCGGAAACTCTAGACTATAAACGAATGGCGAAAGTGATAGATGCTGTGTATAATTCAATCTTGTTAATGAAATAGCATTAGATAAGGCAACCTCTAATCTGTGCTCAGGTGTTCTGTGTTGTATATTTGATGATTTTCCGGATATTTCTACAACGGATGAATATGGTTTCTTTCACTCTACCGGTTTATCAGGGGACAAGCAGAGGTGTGCAGAACTAATCAGAGAGTATGTTTAAAGCGCAGTAATACACAGTGTTATTAGTTGTTATTAAATTGTTTAGAAAAATATTATTTGTCATATTATTTGTAAGTTAATCCTCATAATTTTATAAATTGAAATTATGGATTCTGATTATCGGAATATTTAATACTTAGTGTTATGTTTATGGAAAATGTATCAGAGGTTAAGATAGATTATGAAGAATTATTAACTCAACTATCCTTATTTTCTTCTGAGAATATTCACAAAGATGTGAATGAGTCTGTTGCGGACATTGAAGTCCGCATGATAAACGGAGATGAAGGTTCAACAATATTTTTCAGTGACTCAAAAGTCAGGGACACTGTAATGATGGCTTATATTATTCCTTACAGGAAAACATATTATAAAACCAGGAAAATAATTTTCAGACCCGACTTTCACGGAAAAGAGCTTAGGATCAGCTTGCATGAGGTCTTTCTGAATGAGAAGGAAGGTGAGGAAGCACGTAAGAGAAAATTCAGATTTCATGTCCGAATAGATGATCTTAACAAATCATTCATCGAGCAGTGTAAGAAGTATCTTTTGAACAGGATCAGTAATCAGGATCTTATTAAAAGCATTCCCCGTTTAAGGGCTAACGGACAGGGACTTTAATAACCTGACCTATCCTGAGGGTTTTCTTTTCGTTGATATTATTAAGCTCACAAAGAACTTTTACGGTTGTTCCGTATCTTTTTGCCAGTGAATATAAAGTATCCCCCTGTTTTATCATGTAGGTATTTACATTTGCTGAAGCAGTAAGCGCATGTGGTGAAGATGAATTTGCAGGGCTGGAATTTCTTCCGGTATTGAACGAGGATGCTGTAATGATCAGGGAGTCTTTCTTTATTTTATGTGATGCAAAATCAATAATGTTATTTGGGTTCATCGGTTCGCCAAACATTCGTGTTTCGAAATGCAGGTGGTTGCATGTGGCACGCCCTGTCCTTCCGCCTAACCCGATAGGCTGGCCTGCATTTACCGAATCGTTTGCTTTTACAAGCAGTTTTGAGAAATGGCCGTATGCTGTTTCAAGCCCGCTTTCATGCCTGAGAAGGACAAATTTGCCATATCCTGAAAAAACGCGGCTTATCCTTACTATACCATCAAACGCGGCATAAACTGTGTCGCCGGCATTCAGCCTGATATCTACGCCGGTATGTATCCTTTTGTGTCTTGGCCCGAAGTTCGAAATGACCGGTCCGTTACAGGGTGCGATAAAGTTCTTATCGAGGACAAGAAGAAGTGTGTCTTCGAAGTAACTCATGTCCATACTGTGGCGGCGGATATAAAGAGTGTCGAAGGTCTTGTAGAAATCGGAAGTGTTGGGTTCAAATACTTCTGGAGAAGAATCAAAACCAATGCTGTCGAGACTGATGATGCTCGTGTCGGGCGAATAGAGGTTTTCCTGTGCATTAAGAGAGAGGAAGGAGAGCAGTGCAAATGAGGTTGCGAGTAATGCAGATCTAAGGTAAAACCGCAGTTCTTTCTGTGGTTGTTTTATCATAAAAAAGCAGCCGGAGAAATTTTTTCTCCGGCTGCAAAGATAATCAAATTTTTAATCTATCTTTAAACGGCTCAAACGTCATAAAATCAGCATGATGCACTATATATGCTTCTGTGCTCCTTTTCACAAGGTTACCTTCACCGGCATGAGTGGCGATAATGTGGCAGACATCAGCAGGCACGCCGCATTGCTCGGCCAGCGAAACACCGGAAAAAGGATGGCGGAGGTATTTTCCGTATGCTCCTACGACCGATTTTCCGTCTTTCATTTCATATTCAAGTAATTTACCAACATCGGCCAGAATTGCGCCGGCAATGAGCACATCAATGTTTACAGGTAGATCCTTTTTAAAGAATTTGTTGCATTGTTCGCCACAGTCTTTTGCGATGTGAACAACTGCCCGTTTATGATCCATGAAAGTTACTTTAAGGTCTGGTCCGGCCAGTAGAGTAAGAGGAATGGTATTAAGATCGTCAGGCGTAAGTACGCTTTGCTGAAGTGCAAGAGCCCATGTATTCAATATCTTTTCACGCAGACTTCTGTCTTTTATCCAGTCAAGTTCAGGCCATAATTTCCTTGCCTGTTCGACGAATTTATTTTCTATCTGAAGTTTCATAACAGAAATGTTAAAGTTTTGAAATAATTACATCAGCCATCTTATGGGTACTTGCAGCTCCCTGGTTTATGACTTCAGGTGTGCCTTTCATCTTAAGCATATCGTATGCGCAGACTTTACCTTCTGATATCACTTCGGCAACTGCCTTGCTTATTTTTGCTGCAATAGCAGTTTCACCAATATGTTCAAGCATTAATACTGATGAGAGAACCATGGCAATCGGATTAACGATCGAAGTAGCGTAGTCTGCATATTTCGGTGCTGAACCGTGTGTGGGTTCAAATACAGCAACACCTGATTCGGGGTTGAACTGTGCGGAAGTAGCAAAGCCAAGTCCTCCGATAAGTCCTGCAAAAGCATCTGAAACAATGTCGCCGAACATATTCTCGCTTACGATAACATGGTAGTTCTCGGGATTCTTGGTAAGCCACATCATCATTGCATCAATATTCACATCTTCGACCTTGATGCCCGGATATTCGTTTTTGCTGAGTTCCTGCGCTATCTTAAGCATCATACCTGACGTTTCGCGGATAACATTCGGCTTTTCGCAAAGTGTTACTTTATCGAAACCTCTCTTTTTTGCATATTCAAAAGCAGCTTTAATAATCCTGGTAGCATACTTGCGGGTCACAATACGTGTCGAAACTGCAAGTTCGGGGCGGGGGCACCATGCGAAGTTCTTGCTGAAGCGGGGATGGGTCATAAGAGCATCATAAACATTGTCCGGAGGATTAGTCCATTCAACGCCACCATACAGACCTTCGGTATTCTGACGGAAGATCATAACGTCAACTTCAGGTTCTTCGATCTTGTTGCCCGGACCGCGGCGTACAAAGTTCAGCGGGTTACCGGGGAATGTTTTGCATGGACGCATGCAGATATCGAGGTCGAAATACTGCCGCATGGTAACGATGGGGCTGTAATAATTAAAGCCCTTGCCTTTAAGGTCAGGCGACAACTCAGCATCTGCTTTGTCTTTTGGTTTTGATGTGATGGCTCCGAAGAGTCCGATCTTGTGCTGTTCAATAAGTTTCAAAGTTCGGTCGGGCAGAGGGTTGCCTTCCTTACACCAGAATTCCCAGCCTATGTCAGCATGTACATATTCTGCTTCGAATCCTGCTGCATTCAGTACGCGGATGCACTCATCCAGTACCACTTTTCCAATCCCGTCTCCGGGCATTGCAACGATTGTCCTTTTTGTCAT
>CAZEWB010000089.1:0-9652 GCA_964515655.1 uncultured Bacteroidales bacterium | reverse complement strand
CGAAATTAATTCCAGCGCATTTGAAATAGATCTTTCTGTCTTCCAATTCGCTGTAGGTGATAAGGTTACGATTTTGATAAAACACAAAGATAACTGCCTGCCTAAAGTGCTTAACCCTGAAGTTCTTAAACCCAAAAGCACATTTACTACTACCAGTATCATAGTGGAAAAAGACGGCACACTTAAATGGACAACATCGGGCGAAGCCGGGAAACTGCCTTTTGTGGTAGAGCAATACCGCTGGAATAAATGGGTTAAACTCGGCGAAGTAGACGGGAAAGGAACAACTGGCTCAAATTCATATAATTATAAAGTTTTCCCTCACTCCGGAAATAATAAATTCCGCGTAAAACAGATAGATTATACCAAAAAGCCCCGTTACAGCACTGAAGCCGATTTCCGCGCAATTTCACCGCCTATTACTATTACAACAAAGAAATTTGAAGCGGAGATCACATTCTCGGGCGAGACCATGTATGAAATTTACGACTTCTACGGAAATATTGTCCTTAAAGGAACCAGTTCCAAAGTTGATATTACCAGCCTTAAAAAAGGCGACTACTTTATCAACTACGACAATACTATGGATCAATTCAAGAAGAAGTAGACCCTCTTTTCTCTATTCCATTTTTTCCATTTTACCATTTACTGACTCATGATTTTGCTATAGTGTCGACAGATATATCAGTACACCTATTACATCAAACGCTCCTAAAATTATCGCAATAACACTTAATGCCCTGCCATAGAATCTGTCGCTTTCGCGGGCAATTATGGATATACTTGAAATTCCCAGAGTTACCGCCAGTATTCCCAATGGTATACCGAAAATGATAAGTCCAACCAGACCTACCACAATAGCAAGAATGCCTATGGGATGAATACTTTTATGATAGTAATCTGTTTTGGCTTGTTTAACGGGATGTTCCTGTTTAAAAACCTCCTTGGTCCCATCGGCATATCTGATAAACAGAATATCATTCCTGTTAATAGAGATCATCGGGCCTCCGGGCATGTCACACCTTTTGTATTTCACTTCGGTTGGTGTAAGTTCCCTGACCAATGCATATATTTCGTCACCACTCCTCATTACTATCAGATCGCAGGAATCGCTATTTGCTTTTTTTACAGAATAAATAACGGAAGGAACTTCGTTTTCGTGATTTTTACTCAGAGGGACACTATTGACCAAAGACTCTGATGCAAGACAACGAATATTTTCTTCGGAATTGACTATTATGTCCGATAAAGATTCATTATTATATATATCGTCCTGTTTTCCGAAATTTTGGGTGATATTGTATGTCGTTGGGATACCACTGTAATTTTTGTCACTTTCCCATGCTATTGACAGCCCCGGTCTGTATAACCTGTTTTGAACTGTACATGATGAAAAAATAATTGAAATACAAAAAAAAGAAAGAAGTAAAATGGTATTATTGAATTTCATAACGAATAATTTATAACAAAGATAAAAAATAATCCGACTGGAAATAAAAAGAATATTATAAATACAAAGGCCATATGATAAAACAAAAAAGCCCTGACGTTTTCAGTCAGGGCTTTCTTTTTTTTACGAGGTCTCTAGCGGAGTCGAACCGCTGTAGCCGGTTTTGCAGACCGATGCCTAGCCACTCGGCCAAGAGACCAACAGTGCAAAAATACTAAAAATCAGTCAAAGAACAAAATTATAGAACCAGCGAGCAACGGCGGAAAGCGTTAACTTTTACTTCCTTATCGGTTTGTGAAAGGTACTGGCCAACAGTCATTTTGCTGTCTTTAATAAATTCCTGGTTAAGCAGGGTGCTGTCCTTATAGAATTTGTTGAGTTTGCCCAGCGCTATCTTTTCCAGCATTGCTTCGGGTTTACCTTCCTGGCGTGCCTGCTCCCTGCCAATCTCAACTTCCTTGTCGATAACCGACTGGGGAAGGTCGCTCTTGTCGATAGAAACGGGGTTCATAGCAGCGATCTGCATTGCTATGTCTTTGCCGGCCTGTTCGGGAACAGCCTTGTTAAAAGCGACCAGGCAAGCTATTTTATTGCCGTTGTGAGTATAAGGAATTATCATCTGGTCTTCCAGGATCTGGTAATAACCTATATCGATCTTTTCGCCGATAGCTGCAAGTTTATCCATTACCATGTCAGCGATCTTAACGCCGTTAACAGAAAGGGCTTTCAGTTCGTCTATGGTCTTTGGTTTGTTTTCGAGTGCAGCCTGAACAAACGATTCGGTAGTAGCAATAAAGTCAGCGTTTTTAGCAACGAAATCGGATTCGCAGCTGAAACAAAGAACAACGCCTGTTTTGTAGTCGTTGCTTACTCTTGCCAGTACGCAGCCTTCGTTAGCATCACGGTCGGCGCGTTTCATGGCAATAGCCTGGCCTTTTTTGCGGATTATTTCAATGGCTTTATCATAGTTGCCTTCAGCTTCAGTGAGGGCGTTTTTGCAATCCATCATGCCGGCCCCGGTCATTTTGCGGAGTTTGGATATGTCGGCGGCAGAAATCTGTGTCATAGTTCTTATATATTTCTTAGTTTTTTTCTGATTTACGGGGTCTGCGGACCTGGCTCTTTTTCTCTTTTGCAGGTTCTTCTTCGGCAGATGCCTCAGCAACTTCGGGGCTTTCGGCATGTTTTTCCTTTTCGGCGCTTTCCTTTTCCTTGTCCTGCTTTCTTTCTTCTGCGCCCTCGTGGATGGATGCTGTAACCACGTCAAGGATCAGCGATATTGACATTGCGGCATCGTCGTTGGCGGGGATGGGGAAATCAACTAAGTTGGGATCGGAGTTGGTGTCGACAAGTGCAAATACGGGGATACCAAGTTTGCGGGCTTCACTTACAGCGATGTGTTCCTTAAGGATATCAATAACAAAAAGTGCAGCAGGAGTGCGCGACATTTCAGCGATACTGCCT
The DNA here is from genome assembly GCA_964515655.1 of uncultured Bacteroidales bacterium. Taxonomy (GTDB): domain Bacteria; phylum Bacteroidota; class Bacteroidia; order Bacteroidales; family GWA2-32-17. Next base: position 6,738 of record CAZEWB010000089.1, on the reverse strand, counting down.
AAATTCTTTTCGAGTTTTGCACGCTGACGGTTCACCTGAAGGCGTTCGCGTTTCGAAAGGTTTGTAAATGTTCCGTCCTGGGCCATACGGTCGATAGACGACATTTTCTTGACTGCTTTGCGGATGGTTGCGAAGTTGGTGAGCATTCCGCCCGGCCAGCGCTCAATTACAAAAGGCATGTTAACCGCCCTGATCTTTTCAGCGACGTTCTCTTTAGCCTGTTTTTTTGTGGCAACAAAGAGTATCTTCCTTCCCGATTTTGATCTGCTTCATGGCGCTGCAGGCCTCATCGAGTTTTGCCATGGTTTTGTAAAGATCAATGATATGGATACCGTTCTTCTCCATAAAAATATAGGGAGCCATAGCGGGATTCCATTTGCGTTTTAAATGACCGAAATGTACTCCGGCATTCAGAAGTTGTTCAAAAGTTACACGTGACATATTGGTTTGGTTTTTAGTTTACATTCCTTTTAAAAACTCAACCGGACGGTAGTTTGCGCTAAGCACAAAGTCCTCCCGGTTTGGATACTAAACAACTCGCGGCGATTCCTAACGTTTGCTGAACTGGAAGCGTTTGCGGGCTTTTTTCTGTCCGGGTTTCTTACGTTCCACTTCACGGGGATCGCGGGTAAGAAATCCTTCGGGTTTAAGTGCGGGACGGTGTTCGGCGTTGATTTTGATAAGCGCACGGCTGATACCAAGGCGTGCCGCTTCGGCCTGACCTTTTATTCCACCACCGATAAGGTTGATTTTAATATCATATTTTCCGGCGAGTTCAAGTTTATTAAGGGGCTGCATTACCGTGTACTGCAACTGTTCAACGGGAAAATAGGTTTTATAATCCTTTCCGTTAATGACAACTTCGCCTTTGCCTTCTTTCATGTAAACCCTGGCGATAGCGGCTTTACGACGTCCTATGGTGATAGTATAATCCATACTTACTTGATTTCGTTGATGTTGATTAATTTGGGCTTCTGAGCTTCATGAGGATGTTCGGTGCCGGTATAAACTTTCAGGTTGGTGAAAAGCGCGCGGCCAAGCCTTGTGCGGGGTAACATTCCCCTTACTGCTTTTTCGATTATGGCAACAGGTTTCCGCTTTAGGAGACTTGATGCTTTTTCGAAACGCTGACCACCGGGATATCCGGTATGGTGAACATATTCTTTCGATTCCCATTTGTCGCCTGTGAAAGCAACCTTTTCGGCATTTATAACTATAACATTATCACCACAATCAACATGAGGTGTAAAGCCGGGTTTGTGCTTGCCGCGAAGCATCATTGCTATGGCCGTAGATAAACGTCCTACGGGAACATCTGCTGCGTCAACCATTACCCATTCCTTTTTAACGGTTTCGCTGTTAAGAGAAATGGTCTTGTAACTAACTGAGTCCACTTTGTTTGTTTTTTTAATTCGGACTGCAAAAATACAATGTTTTTTTTTACCTGCAATACATTTTCGGGTTTTTGTTTATAAAATTGTTGATAACAGTTTCCAGCTCCGCTAAGCAGTTGAACAACAATATATAATTTTAAAGAACAGATGTTTTACCCCTTTTCATCTTTTTTCTGCCTGAAACTGAGCGGAAAGGAATAATGAAAAGTCTAAGGAATGTTCCCCTGAAATGAGAAAAAAGAATGTTTTAGCGATTTGTTTCTGGATTATCTTTGGCCATACTGTTATTTTTGCTCAGGATACCCTTCAATATAAAAAAGAGGCTTGTCCCTGCTTTGCAGAGAATATTATTATCCGCTTCAGGATGCACGGCGACAGCGTTGACAGAAAGATGGTCCTCGACAGTTCTATATTTTGTGAGGGCTGGCAAACTCTTCCGAATGTAAATTACTGGAGAACATTAATGAAACTGCCCGAAGATTCTGCATTCATGAGTGAAAAGGGAACGCGCAAAGTGCTTGATAAGGTATCTGTAAAGTATTATGAATGTCTGGGCGACAGCGATAAAAGCAGGTACAAGGACAGCCTGAGGATGGTGTTTGGTCTGAGTGATTCAACGAGGATACTTTACACAACGGGTAAAAGATTTTTTTACAGATACGAAAATTCACTTCCGCTTATCGACACCAGCATTTCTGTTTTTCTCGAAAATGGTGTAGATCCGTGGTATGCGCAGGCTATTCTTATTATTGAGAGTCCGAATAAAATTCAGAAATCGAACGCAGGCGCATACGGGCCATTCCAGCTTATGAAAGGCGTGGCAAGAAAATACGGGTTGAAAGTCGGCAAAGGTGTTGATGAAAGAAAGGAACTGAAACGTTCTGCCTACGCAGCTGCAATGCTGTTAAAACGAAGCTGCATCCCTCATGCACGAAGGATGTTAGATTCGCTCGGTGTTCCGTACAACGAATGCGACCTGTGGTTCCGCCTTCTGGTAATGCATAATTACCATGCAGGAGCAGGAAATGTGAGGGCCGTGCTGGGTGAGATATGCCCCAATACAGGCGGTCAGCAACTGATAAGGCTGATGTGGGTCACAACTGCGGGAAATTTCCTGAATGCTTCACAGAACTATTCGCAGGTACTGCTTGCAGCGCAAATAGAATTTCTTGACAGAATTGTAAGAAACAGCAATCTCGTGGATGTGCACGAGTGTGTACGGAACGAATGATGTCCTTTTCTATTTACATTAATTATTGACGGACAAACACTTAAAACACTTAATATTAAACACTTAACACTTAATAATTAAGGAAACTTTTACGTTACTTAATCATTAAAAATTAAGTGTCCTAAATCTCCGAGGTCTTGTTACTATTGCATACTTGTATGCATAATGTAAAGACCTCGGAGATTTTGAAGATTTACACCACCCACTACAAAAAAGCAGTCACACTGAGCGGAACTCCTGAGTTTAGCGAAGGACGACCCAATTGTCTGAAATAATATAGGTGAAGTAATAAGGTCGTGTCGAAGTGCGGCTGCTTTTCCCTTCCCCTTCGCACACTCTTCGACACCGCCAATCAACTTTCGAGCTATTCTAAAGATAAAACAAGGCGGGCTCAGAGTGACCCCACGCTTTTTAAAAGGAGGACATGGAATCGTCGAACTATTACCACTTCGACGCTTCCATGACCCCTTTATACCTTCGCTATACTTCAGCATAAAGGCGGGGACGATGGAAGGTCGAACATTATTTAGATGTTAAAAATTAAGTGTTGTTGCCGGGTTAATGTTGGATTTGGTGGGCATTTTCTTGCAGGCTGTGTCAAACCTTTTAAAAATTGTATTTATTTTTGTCATTGTCAAATTACACCAGTCCACCCGCTAAATTCTAACATTGTGTTAGCCACTGTGCAATATGTTAGAGAGTCATTTATCTGTTATTATTAATTTGTTAGTTGCGATAATATTGTTGCCTTGTGTCAGGCGAATGAAATACAATCCGCTTGGCAGGTTGTCACGATGCAAAGTAACTGTCTGTTCGGAAATATTTATTATTTGTTTTACTTGCTGTCCGAATGAATTGTAAACTGTCAAGGTAGCGTTTTTGAAATTTCTATTTATTTTCAAAGTTGTCTCAACTGGGAAAGGATTTGGATAAACAGAAAATTGATTTTGCAAAGACAATTCATTCACGGAAGTTGTTATAAGCGTGTCTTCAATAATAATTGGTTTTGAGTCAAGTGGAAGCGTGAGAGAAGAAACACTTTGAGTGGTTATATTTCCGTAAATATCTGTCATGTTTTTAACTCCGCTTAATCCCGGAGGAAGTGAACTTAATCCCCACAAAACATAATGCGTGTTTCCTGAATTGTAAAAGCGGATGTCTCCCTGTGAGAAAGTTGTAGAAGTATCGAACTGAACTACTTTCACCGAATCATAATCTCTGAATTTGTATTCATAAAGTTTTTGTGTGTAAAAAAATAATCGCGCTTTAAGCGAATCAGTAGGACCTCCTTGTATCAAAGCCGCAGAGGCTCCAATATTGTCATTGGGTCCTTTCAGGTCGTAAAAAAAGTTGGTAAGATTATTTGCCGCCGACCAGCAATAGAGTTTTGTATAAAGCGATGCCTGCTCCTCCTCCGTGCGGGTGGGCAAACTGCTCGGCGAGCCGCAATAAATACCCCATTCGGTTACCCAAATATTCCAGTTAAGCGCCAATAGATTGATTTGCTCCTGAAAAACATGCGACTGCCTATAGAGCATCTTGGTAAAACTGAAGGGAGATAACACTCTGCCGTCGTTGCTATGAATATTGCCTTTGTCCAAATCCGTATGACTTATTGGAATTACTGTTTGCCAGAAAGTGGAATCGGAAAGAAATCCAGCCCAACCGCCGTTAATCAACTCGCACGATGAGCAAGTGGCTTTCATTGCTCTTTTAAAAATATCTAAATCCATACTGTAAGTTGACGCCGTGTAATTTCCGCAATATGCATCGGGCTCGTTGGCAAATTCCCAAATAGTAACTGGAATGGTGAGATCCGGCATATCATTAATGCCGTCTCCATCGTAACGCTCTACAAGATTCTGAACGAATTGATAAAAATAAGTTGTATCGGCTGTGCAAACAGGTCCCGTTCTATTGTTGTTGAGAAAAAAGTAATCTCCTCCTCCGGTGAAAATACTACAATTAGTATTGGTTGAATTGCAGGTCTGCGACCAATCGGCATAAGGAAGTACTGTTCCTACAAGAGGTATTCCGTAGATGCCGGCAATTTTTACTGTAGAATCAACAAATTCATAGTGATACGCACTGCCCTGCGTAGGTTCAATAACTCCCCAAGGCATCAGGGCAGGACTGCGAGCCATGAAAACACCTGCCCGTTGCATATTTCTGAAATCATTACGCAGGTTTTGTCCGGCAAGTATCAAATCGAAGTTGAACAGAGTGGTAGTCAGATAATAGGCAGCCATGCTATTGTTGTCCACATAAGTACGCCCGCCGCCGCTTACAAGTAGTCCGCCCATCTGCGGGTCGAGAATGGAAATATGTCCGGTACCTGTAGGAAGCGATAAGTTTGTCAACCACCCAGCTACATTTTGCGAAGTGGATGTTTGATAAAGATTGGTGTCTGTCTGTGCTTCAATTATGAATGGAAAAACAAATATCAGTAAGATGAGTATATTTTTCGTTTTCATTATCAATTTGTTTTAGTTATTGTTTTTTATTGTCGTTATCAAATTTAAACAGAGTTGTCTGGTGATAATATTGCTTCTTCTATTTCGGGAAATGAAGCAAAAACATCTGAAATCAACTTCCAGTTATCATCACTGATCCCGTTTTTCATCACAGGGTTTCCATTTTTTTGTAAAAGGCATCCAATAAAATGTTATAGCAAAGATACAAATTTTAAGGATACGATGAAATCTAAATATAGCGCTAAAATCTAAAGATGAATTTGTCATTTGTACGTATGACTGCTTATTTGCGCTGTGCGGACAAAAATTAAGTGCCCGGATTTTATAATTCAACAGGAATAGTTAATTTTGCCGTGGACTTTGTTACTGGTTTTTATTTATGCTTATATACTGATGGTGATTTTAAGACTGGCCTTTTGTGCAGGATTTCTTATTTTATTTTTAAATGCCTTTACCCAGAAAAGTTTAGATGACATCGATCTTTATCGTATTCCCCAGAAGAAAGTAAGGCAGTTGATCGTTCATCAGAAAAAGAATAAAATTCACAGGTTCGAAGATTTGAGGGGCTCGTTTAAATCAAACGAAGACACGACGGCATACAGGACAGTAAATAAATTTTACCTTATAAAAGAAAACCTGTCTAACGTCTGGGAAAATTACCTGTCAACCGATCTGACCAGGGCCTGGAATGGCAATATTGTTTCATTCGGGGTTTCAGTTTCAAAAACAAATGAGAATATCTGTTATGGAAATGATCTCATAGTAAATGCCGATACCGGTCAGGTATTATATTTAAACCTCAGACTTTTGAAAGGAGTGTATAACCTGGCCGTTGCCTTTGAGATCACAAAAATTGACCCGATAAGAAAGATTATAATCTTTAATTACATCGAAGGGGGAAAATCAAGAGGTGAGCAAATTTTAAGGTTCCGAAGTACCTCAGAAGGCTTTACCGAAATTGAGCATAAAACATTTTTCAAAAGCAATTCCGGATTCCGCGACAAAAGACTGTACCCGTTCTTTCATTTAAAAGCTATAGACGAATTTCATGCGAATATTTATAAGGCCCGTTTAGAGAAAGCTCACAAAGCCATTCCAGAAGTGGGAAGCGGACAGGGCGGGGAAGAATAAGGTTGAGTATCTTAATTGATATTCGCTGCGCGATTCTTGTTCAGTTGTTTAGATGTTTATTTGTTCAGTTGTTCGATTGTTTTGTTGTTCGATCGCTGAGATTGCTGCTTGTGATACAATTGTTATTCGTTGCGCTGAGATACGTATTGCCCCGTCAGGGGCAAAATATTTATAAAAACTAATAAGAAAATACATTTGTCCTGTAAGGACAAAACAACGTACAAAGTTTATTTTGTTAATGATATTATTCCAACAAGGTTCTGTCCTTACAGGACAGTTGACTTAACTTGTTATACCTTTTATAAATATTTAATCCCTGACGGGATCGGGAAAACTATTCTACTATTAGTTTTGTACGATAACCGTTTATTTCTATGATGTAAACTCCGGGTTTTAGATTGCCGCGTTCTATAGTGATCCGGGCATGGGGAGATTCTGAATCAAGTTCAGAATGACGGTGGGGGGTTTGGGGTATGGTGCAGACAACCTTACCGGTTAAATCCGAAAT
>CAZEWB010000088.1:3584-9657 GCA_964515655.1 uncultured Bacteroidales bacterium | reverse complement strand
ATGCAAAATACAAAAGGCGTGTTGTTGGTGGTCAGTTCGTGAATGTCGCTGAAAATATTCATAAAAATAACCTTGCGTAAAAATACTACTTTTAATGTAAAAATCCGAAGCACGAAATCCGAAGCACGAAATCCGAAGCACGAAATCCGAATAACTTATACCTTTTCGGATTTCGATATTCGAATTTCGGATTTAAAAGAATTACATCCTTTCCGGTGCTTCCATTCCAAGAAGGGACATTCCGCTCACATTTATTCTATTTTTCTCGTTCATAGAAAGAACTTGTCAGATAAAAGACAGTATCGATAAACTGTAATACTCCGTCACTTGTAAGGACATTTTCATCATGCAGATCTTCTAAAATTATACCAATAATCTTCCCAGAATTCATAGAAGATGGTATCATTTAATTTGAAAACGTAAGCTTTGTCGTTACATTCGTAAATCTTTTGTTCCGCTCCCTCTCCGACGTATCTCGAATCATCTATTTCTTTGTACCAAAGACTTTTTGTGTCAATAAAATCAATCAGGATCCTTTCTTCCTGGCTCTTGTTGATCTTTTTTTCTTCAGAGTACGATATTGTATTCTTTTCTCTTCTAAGGTAAGAAGTGATTGACTGGATAATTTCTCCATTCCTAACCGATCCATTTCCTGAAATGATACTTTGTAGTTCATGTTTCATCATGTTTTTTAGGACCTTTATGCAAAGGTACAAATTACACCGGACTTTTGCAAATCACGCATGTTTTTGACGATTCCATGTCCTCTCTCAGCTGTTCTTCGTTCGGACGATGGAATCAATTACATTCTCTCCGGAGCTTCCATTCCAAGCAAGGACATTCCGTGCATAAGAACTGCTGCGGTTTCGCGGCTGAGGGCTATGCGGAATGACTGGATTTCTTTATTCTCTTCCTTAATTACAGGGCACTCATGATAGAACTGGTTGTATGATTTTGCCAGAGCAAAAAGGTAATTTGCCAGATGGCCGGGGTTCAGTTCTGTTGCTGCCTGATGAACGGCCTCGCTGTATGAGGCAAGAGTTTTAACAATTTCTTTTTCTATTGCGGCGGGAACGACGTTGGTGAAATTATTTTCCGGCTTTATTCCCGCTTCGGCGCTTTTACGCAGCACCGAGCAGATGCGTGCATGTGTGTACTGGACGAAAGGACCCGTGTTGCCTTCGAAATCAATGGATTCTTTGGGATTGAAGAGCATACTTTTTTTAGGTTCAACTTTCAGGATAAAATATTTAAGAGCGCCTTTTGCTATTATTTTGTAAATAGTGGCTTTGTAATTTTCGTCAAGGTCTTTGAGTTTTCCGCTTTCTTCCGACACTAGTCTGGCTGTGGTCAGCATTTCTTCGAGGAGGTCGTCGGCATCAACAACAGTGCCTTCGCGTGACTTCATTTTGCCATCGGGGAGTTCGACCATTCCGTATGAGAGGTGGAAAACTTTTTTTGCCCAGTCGTAGCCAAGTTTTTCAAGCAGAAGTTTCAGCACCTGGAAATGATAATTCTGTTCGTTACCCACAACATAGATCATTTCGTCGGCGTTGTATTCTTTCTGCCTTGTAACGGCAGTGCCGAGGTCCTGGGTGATATATACGGAAGTTCCGTCGCTGCGGAGAAGCACTTTTTCATCGAGGCCGTCGGGAGTAAGGTCAACACGGACAGAACTGTCGGGATGCTTTGTAAAGACTCCCTTATTGACACCTTCCTGTACAATTTCTTTTCCAAGGATATATGTCTCGGATTCGTAATATATTTTATCGAACGTGATACCAAGATTTTTGTACGTAACATCAAATCCCGCATAGACCCAACTGTTCATTTTTTTCCAGAGGTCGCGGATATCCGTATCCCCGGCTTCCCATTTCTTAAGCATTTCGCGGGCTTCGGCCATCAGTGATGAATTCTTTTCGGCATCTTCGGGGGCCATTCCCTTTGCAATAAGTGGTTCACATTCTTTTTTCAGTTCCTTTGAGAACAGCACATACATATCGCCGACAACTTTATCGCCTTTGAGCCCGGAACTTTCAGGTGTTATCCCATTTCCCCATTTCTGCCATGCGAGCATGGATTTGCAGATATGAACACCTCTGTCGTTTACCAGGTTTACTTTTGTGACGTTGTGGCCCACTGCTTTCAGAATCTCACAAATACTGTTGCCAAGCAAATTGTTGCGGACATGTCCGAGGTGGAGTGGTTTGTTGGTATTTGGCGACGAGAATTCCACCACAAAACGCCCGGGCTTTTCAACAGTATCTACTGTTTTTTTCTTCTCTGAAATTTCTTCAAGTAAAAGAGGATATACTTTGTCGGATAATGTAAGGTTAAGAAAGCCTTTTATTACTTCAAATCCTGAGAACCGGTCGCAAACAGAAATCATTTTCTGCCCTATCTCATTTGCCGATTCTTCCGGTTTCTTCTTTGTTATCTTAAGATATGGAAATACGTTGATAGTGTAATCACCTTTGAATTCCGGACGCGTTTTCGTGATGTTCACTTCCTGCGCAGCGGGCATTGTGTTGTACAACTCAGCAAATGCTTTGCAAAATATTTCTGCAATTTTTCCGGTCATTTTTTTTATGCAAATATAATTCTTTTAGCGATGTAGTATACTGAAGGTTTATGATTGCTTTTGGCCGTTGGCTTTTAGCCATTAGCCTTGTCTTCGTCATGGCCAATGGCTAAAAGCCAATAGCCAAGCAGATCCTAAGAATTATTTGCTGACTGCCTTTGAAATAAACTGGTTCAGGTTTGTTGTAACGGAAAAGTGGTTTGTGCCGCCTGCCAGGTGATATGTGGATCGGCTGTAACTTATAAGGAATTTCGAAACTCTGAAACCGAAGCCCCATGAGAATCCCACCATCGCCGGTTTTGTTTCGATCTTTAGCTCCTGACGGCGCTGATAGTTGAATCCCATGGAAACATAGAAATTGCGGAATATCAGAAGTTCTGTTCCAAGTACCAGATGACGCAGGGTCTTGTCGCCAAACTCTTCAAGTTTTTGTGTTTTGGCGGGGACAGTATCAAAAACATTTGCCCATTCGCCTTCTTCTTCGGGTTTGTCGTAAGTCAGATCCCATTTCTCAAGGTGGCGGGCCGTAACGGAAAAACGGAAAGGAGCATGTTTAAGTTTATACGAGACACCGGTAACAATTTCAGGCTTCACAGGTTCGGTATAATCGCCGGTATAAGATTTAAGTTGCAGTCCCACATTATGCAGTACAAGTCCTCCCTGCAGCATCCTGTTATCAGAAGTGTAATGCAACCCGAAGTCTGTGACCAGGCCGTATGAACTCCAGGAATCAAAAAAAGATAAAATAGGTTTGAAATTCACACCGGCGCGGAAATGTCCGTTTAGAGGCTTTGAATATGTGAGATTTATTGCATACTCCGAAGCGGTGAAATTACCGTTCTCGACACCTGTTTCGTCAGCTCGTATGAATTTGCCATAGTTCACGTAATGTACGCCTGCGGCAAAGTCACCGTATTTTTCAATATGCCTTGAATAGGATGCGTAGCCGTAATTTATACCTGCGTAATAGTCGGTGTAGTTTATTGCAAGGTGATTGTGTAACGAGTCGTGAAGCAGCGCGGGATTAAAATAAATAAGTGAAGGGTCGTTCACATTCAGGCTGACATTATATCCACCCATAGAGGCAACGCGCGCTGAAGAATTCAGGTCAAGAAAATTGTAAACAGACTGACCGCCTATCTGAGCGAAAGCAGAAGTTGTTGTGAAAAAAAATGATATGATTAATATCCGGCGCATGTATTAAAATTTGAAACCCAAAGATAAGTTGAATCTGGGAAAAATACCTGTATAGCCAAGATTCCAGTTATTATAACCATCATTGATCTGGTCGTAATTACAGTTACCGCCTTTTTGAAAAACATATCTCAGTCCGCCGCCGGTTTCAAAATTGATTATTATAAAGTTTCCCGCAATTATCTTATAACCGAAGAGTACACCCGCTCCGGCAGAGGCAGCGTTAAAAATGTTTTCAACTACCATAAGAGTTCCGGAACTCTGATAGCCCAGAGGATAATAATAATCAGAGTAGGTGGCGGTGATATCGATATAACGGAACGAAGCATACGGAGAGAAGTACAGGAACTGACCGGCATGTTCTGTCTCCAAGACCTGATAATAGAACTTGGGATTGGCCTGAATGTAAATCCCGTATAGCTGTTTTTCGTTATTGTCGAGGGCAGTGGGGGCAATTACAATATTCATAGCGCTGTTGGCGCACATCGACCTTTCGTATTCAGCATAAAAAGTTGAACCGATGAAACTGAAAATGTCGAGTTTGAATTCGTTTTTCCTGACCTTCTCTTCTTCCTGCGATCTTACAGGCAAAGAAGAAAGAAAGGACAAAACCAATATGACAGAAATTATTTTCATATTATTTGAATTTTATCTACAAACGTAAATCCGGAGAAAAAATTATCTGCGAATTTAATCAAAAATTGCGAAATTGGTTTATAGTCCGGCTTAATTGTCATTGCCAAGGGTTTGATATGTGATCTTAAGTATTTGCAAAAAAGCAGGCAGATAAGTCTCGTTGATATAAAGTGTGGGAAGTCAGAAGCACGAAGTTGGAAGTTGCGCGGGGTCCGGGAAAGGAGCATGAACTTCTTTTCATCCCGAAGATTATACTTAGCATGAGTCTCCTTTTAAAACTGTCATTTACTTCGTGCTTCAAACTTCTGACTTCCCACACTTTTATATAGACAAATGTGCCTGCTGCAATGACCTGATATCACTATAAAATCAGAAACCGGAGTACAACTTATCAATAACATATCTTACAGCAGGGCAATACGTGTAGTTTTTTTTGTGAAGATGAAGGCTCTTATAGAAATCCCCATAACTGATATGGGGGTATTCCCGGCAGGCTTTGGGCCGGGCTTCGTATACCGAACAGAGATTGTCTTCCTGCAGAAAGGGGCAGGGTATATTTTTAAAAATAAAATCCATGTCTTCGTCTCTGATCAGATATTTGTCTATAAAATCTATATCCCTTTTACCGAAGAATTTTGCCAGTTTGCGTATATCATTCTGATTAACCCGCGGACCAAGGGTTTTGCAACATATAGCGCAGTCGGAACAGGAATGGTCCTTCTCATAAATATTATATAATTCCTGAGCTTTTTCACCCAAAAGAGCTTGTTTAGACCTGAAATCGTTGTGAAGTTTCAGGAACTTTTTATTTGTTTGCTTATTAATTCTATGACTTTTCATTTGTTGCAAATTGAGAAAAGGTAAGCGAAGCGACTACGATAAGCATACCGGCAATATTCTGCCATGTGATCACTTCGTTAAGCCAGAAAAATGCAAGGAATGCGGTTACCAGGGGAATGCCGTTAGAAAAAATACTCGATTTATTAATGCCAAGTACCTTACTCCCCAGTTAAAGAAAAGGTAAGAGAGTGACGATGGAAAAATTCCGAGTAAAACAATTATTCCCAGAATGTTCAGAAGCGATTCAGGTTGGCTGATGTAAACGGGATTGAAAAAAAGAAATGGAATAAAGAAAACAATACCGATAGTATTTTCCCATGCGATAATTTCCAGTGGGCTGTATTTTTTAACCAGCCTCCATACTATAAGAGTGTACCCGACAGCAGAAAACACAGCCAGAAAAAGAAGCATTATTCCAATGGGATCAGCATTAAGGGTCATGTCCGGTTTAAAGGCAATAAGACCTACTCCTGCCATTGATAAAACAATACCGGCAATAATCTGCCAGCCGGCTCTTTTCTTAAAGAAAAGGAATCCTGAAATTGACACAAAAAGAGGAATTGTAGAAATTATCACTGATGAAAGCAACGAAGAAACAACGCGGATGCCATAGGTTTCGCCCATGAAATATACGAATGGTTCGATAAAGGCAAGAAGTACAAAATACTTTACATCACCCCGTTCTATTCTTTTAATACTGCGGGTAAGGGTCATGATGATCATCAGAAAAGTGACTGAAACGCAAAGCCTGAAGAATACCAGCCAGACAGGATGAAAAAAATCAAGACAGAATCGTGTTCCGGCAAAGGAGAATCCCCAGAA